>CBDUWG010000075.1:0-7900 GCA_965370845.1 uncultured bacterium | reverse complement strand
GAATTTTGTCCGATGAGATTTTGTGCCAGAGCAAAGAGAAGGGCTTCCGCATCGCAATTTGTGAAGAAGGAGTATGTGCCCTGTTTTTCCAGCTTTTCTCTCAGAGATATGTAGTTGGCAATTTGACCGTTGTGGGCCATTGCCAAACCTGGTCTTTGAATGTAGATGGGCTGCGCATCTCTTGCCGGATCGTCACCGGAGGTCGCGTAACGGTTGTGACCTATGGCCACGTTGTCGGTAGCACTAAGCTCAGCATGACGGAACACCTCTGTGCTCGAGCCCTGGCCGCGGATAGGCGAACTGAATTTGCCTCTCAGAGAGCTGTAGCTGATCAGGCCAGTAGATTGAATGCCTCGATGCTGTAATGCGTGGAGACCGCGGACCAGATCGTGACAGACAGGTTCGTTGCCGATGAGGCCGATGATGCCGCACATCGGTTAGCCTTTCGCGCTTACGTCGTGGGTATTGCTGACGACTTTGCTGGAGTGGGTCGAGTGTAATTCGATCACCGCGTTTTCCCGAAACCCGTTTAAATTCAGGCAGCCGGCATTGCTCAGGGCTGCTTTGATCTTCATGATATCCTTCTTCAAGTTTGGTTTTAATCTTCCCCGATAAGGCACTGTTCCCTCTATTCCCTCTTCAAAGAAGGTTTTTATTGTGGAATGTCCATACCGGTCCAGGTTCTTGGCTCTTAGAGAACCCTCCCCCCAGGTGGCCACGCTGACCATCTCGTTTTCATCGCGGGTAATTTTCCCATCCTCGTTAAATTTCTCCCCGGCAGATTCGTAGAATCGATTGAAGTACCAGCCCATCATGATGGCATCGGCAATGGTCAGAGCGATGATCATATCGGCTGAGGATGTAACGCCCCCATCCACGATGAGCGGGACATATTTCCCGGATTTCTCCAGGTGCTCTTTTCTTGCCCGATCTGCTTCCATGAGGGCGGTCATGGGGGCTCTTCCGGTTGCCTTTTCGCGCTGTGTCGTGCAGATTGAACCGGAGGACATACCTATTTTCACAATATCTGCGCCATGCTCCATGAGATGCATGGCTCCTTGGGAGGTGATGATGTTGCCGACACAGAGAGGAACTTTTAAGTTCATGGTTTTGTATTCTTCTATGACGTCCGTCACAAAATCGCTATATGCATCAGAGGTGTCGATGACGATCAGATCAACGCCTGCGTCGGCGTTTGCCCGCACTCTTGTTTTCCAGCCTCTGTATGTGGTGATGGCCGATCCGACCTTTATTTTTTCTATGTCTTTCTCAAAGGCCAATTTCACGAGTCTCTGGCGATCGTCAAGCACAACGAGATATCTCTGTTTGTTGGATTTGAGGAGTTTCTTTGCCTCATCGACGGCGACATCCGGCTTGTTGCAAAAGGGGATTTTGCCGGAATCGAAGGGGATCATCGCCGCGGTCGCTTTGTTCTGCAGCCCCACATCGGTATCCCAATAATGTTGACGTGTGAACATGCCCAGGAAAAAGTTGTTTCGATCGACCACGGGGATTTTTGAATGCCCGTGTTTTTCCATCAACTTCAGAATTTCCTCGACGGTGGCATTTTCTCTTGCCCAGATGGGCTCTTCAACGAAGCCCATCTCATACGCCTTGATTTTCCTGACCATATCTGCCTGTTCTTCCACAGGCAGCCTGGCCGGCAATATGCCCAGCCCGCCCTCTCTTCCCAATGCCAGGGCCATCTCATATCTCGTTACCGAGGCCATGGCGGCGCTGAGCAGGGGCAGCTTGAGAGTGAGGTTTTGGCTCAATGTCGTCCGCAGAGTGACATCTGTGAGGGTGCAATCGCGCTGAGTATGTCCTGTCAAGAGGCTGAACTCGCCGAAAGTCCTTCCCGGCTCGAGGATTATTTTCTTGGCCATTTTTTACATCCACGGTTTAGTGTAAAAAGCATCGTTCCAAGGTAAAGGCCATGGCCATTTTATGCTCATTTACCGCCTGGATGATTTCGTGATCGCGTATCGAGCCGCCAGGCTGCACAATGGCCGTAACCCCTTGCTGGGCAACAGCGTCTATCGAGTCCCGGAAAGGTAAAAAACCATCCGATGCCAGGACGGCTCCTTCTAAAGGACTATGCCCCAGCCGTTTTTTCATCTCCGGCCAGCTTAAGCCCCCCGGAGTCCAGGAGAAGCTCTCCGTGTTTCCGGCCATTTTTTCTCTGTCCAGGGCCTTTTGGTAGGATTTGGTGATGGCCTGCTCAATAGCACCGATCCTCTCCTGCTGGCCGGATCCAATGGCCACCGTCAGGCCGTTTTTGACAAAGACCACGCCGTTGCTGCTGACGCCCATGTTCACATACCAGGCGGTCATCAGATCTTCGAGCTCCCCGGGAGTGGGGTCCCTTTGGACAACGTACTGCCGCTCATTTTTCCGCACCAGGGGATCGGATATCATGTCCTCAGGACCCGTTATGCTGCTCAAGTAAGGGGTTTGTACAACGATTCTTGCGCTGGGCAGGACTTTCAGATCATAGAGACCCGACGTGTCATCTGCGGTGAATTTGGGCAGTTTGTCCAGATTGGAATAGAGGATGGCTCTGAGGTCCTTTTTAGTGCTGAAGATGTCCAGGGTGCCTTCCTCAAATTCGGGCGCGGCGATGCCCTCAACGAAAGTGGAGACGATGGTCTCTGCCGTGCTTTTATCAAGGGGTCTGTTGGTCACCACAACAGAGCCAAAAGCGCTTCTGGCATCGGCATCTCTGGCCAGCTGGTAGATCTTGTCCAGGCTGTTTTCGCCGTACTGTGTGGCAAAGCCCGAGGGTTGTGTGTGTTTCATAACGGCAACCGCGGGGTTTTTGAAGAACTTCAGAATTTCCAGGGCTCGGGTCACATCCATCAGATTTATGGCCGACAATCCCCCTTTGCCCGATTTTGCCAGGGTGATATTGGTGAATTCTGCCAGGGACGTGCCCGCGAATCTGTACACTGCGCCGGACTGGTTGGGATTCTCGCCGTAGCGCAGGTCAAATTCTTTGAGCAGATGGATGTTGAGCTTTTCCGGGAACCGTCCCTTTTTCACCGTCCGATACGTTCTTTTCATATCTGTGACGTCTGTTCCCCTCATTTCATCCTTCCCGGTCATGTCTGTTTATCAGTGATATCGTCATCTGTGAAGTTCTCACATGAGCATACACTACGGCCACCCCCACCCGGAAATCCCTTTGCGGATCATCGGATGCCATCGAGCTGTAGACGGCATCGGCCAGCTCATCGGCCGTTCTGCCCTCTAACTGGACGTCAATTGGCTGGCCCGGAAAGGATGGCAGTGGGTTCACATCGTTCCCGGCATAGGTAGAGATGAATTTGCCCTTTCCCGGAATCAGGGGAACGTCGAAGCACCGCTTCGTGGCCGAGCCATCTTCGGCGCGCCGGATGATGCTCAGAGCAGCGCCCCGCACGACGCACCCGCTTATTCTGGGCGTGAAAGCCGGCTCATCGGGCTCGTAGCTGGTCAGATCTATGAATTCCCCCTCGTTCTTTCCGGCTACAGGATGGGGATGGGCAAATGTTTTGGTCAGGATCTGCCCAGGGGTGGCACAAATTTCCCTCTCTTCCAGCCTTTGCATTGTCTCGACGATCAGGTCTGTCTGGGCACCGTTGCTGAGGGCAAAGCCGTTGTGGCATTTTCTTATGCAGTTGTAAAGCAATAGTTTTTCGTTTCCCTCTTTCAGTTGTTCGGGATCGGTCACCCGTGTGCGGATCGTTTCCCCGCCCTCGCGGACAAGTTCCCTGGCCTGACTGGAGGGGCTTCTTCCGGTGATGCCGTAAACTAGGACATCGTTTTCCCCGCTCAGGTCCCGGCCGATGATGATAAAGCGGCCCGGGTATTCCATCTTTTCCAGTGCTTGTAGACCGGGGGAGGGCATCTTCACCCGCTCCTATCGTCTTCTCGAAAGCGCGAGTCCGCCTTTGTCAGCGCTTCAATTTTCTTGGATTTGCTTTGTTCTAACAGATCCCTAAACGTCGGGTTTGCGCCCGCATAAACCTGGGCAATGAATTTACCCACGTTCTCCGGCCTGGCGATGTAAGCGTTGCAGCTGCCCGGCGGATTTGTCAGGCAGCTTTCATTGGGCGCATCCGGAGGGCAGCTTACTACTGGCCCCAGGGCATGATAAGACAGGGTTCCCGACAGAGCGTCTGTGCCGCCAGCAACGGCAACATAGGTTATTGAGCCGCCCACTGCATTGTACTCTTCGATGATCTTCATGAGATCGGCGGGCTGTTTGTGGGGGGAGCAAATTCTGACCTGATGGGGAATCGAGAAAGCGGTCAGCGACCTGGTGATCCTCTCGATGTGGGCCCGGTCGCTGTCAGAGCCGGCCAGGATCACCGCGCAGCCGGTGTTCGACTGCATCGTTTTCTTGAATTGATCATCGATCATAAAAACGCCCACTTTGTTAATTGCCGTAGCCGACAAAGTCCAATGGTTCGCCTTGGTAAGGCCGGTGAATGGTTGTTCGCAAATCCGGTTTCTCATTTCTGCCCACTTCGCCCACGATTTTCGCTCTATTCTCGCCTGCTCGGCGGATGAGCTCGACAACCCCTTCGGCCATCTGGAGAGTGGGGACGATGTAGGCGAAGCCCAAGCCCATGTTCTGCTTTGAATATGCTTCTCGGGGATTCCACCCCGATTCCTCGATGAGCAGTCTGTGGATGGGCAGGGGGTCCAGCGGATCGGTGATCTCAAAGGAAACGCCTCGGCCGACGCGGTTGAAGTTGGCCAGGCCATTTCCGGTGATGTTGATTCCGTAGATGTCTCTGTGGTCGAATTTTTCACCGATGGAGGCGGCCTCAACCAGATACAGGGCCGTGGGAACTTGCAGCGCCTCCAGCACGGTGAGTCCTTCCAGAACAGCGGGCTTGTCGTCAAACTGGAACCGGCCCGTGTATTGACTTTTCCATTCCTCTCGGTATTCCACATCAGCAGGAAACAGGACGTGTCTTGCGCTTGTGTATCCGTTGCTGTGCGCCCCGCTGGCCGAGACGCCCACGATGATATGGCCGGGTTTCGGGTCTAAGCGGGGAACTTTTTCTTTGAGAATATAACCGGTGATGACAACGCCGACATCCCATCCTTTGCCGGGAACACCGACGGAGATCATCTCGTCAAGAGAGGCCGTCTCGATTTTTCCGATGTTGGCATCGAAGGGAGCACCGGGGATTCGAATTCTCTCCAGGGCATCTCTAAAACCGCTCATGATCTCTCCCATATGTTTCTCTTCGATGTCCTGTTGAACCGCAAAATATAAATCGATGGTATCGGGCAGGGCGTGGATTGCCGTGGCCATATCATTCGCGTTCATGGCGATGGCATCGATGGACTGCAGAGCGTAGTTATTGGACCAGGCGCAGAGAAACAATTTTGTGCCCACACCGTCAACGCAGTGCACGGCGTAGTGGTGGGGATGAACAGCGTCATTTTCTTTCAGTTCGAAGAAGAACCCGGCGGCTTTCCTGTTCGTCCTATTAGCCAGCCAGGGGGCCCTGGCCAGTGCCTGTTTTCCGCTTTGGATGGCCTTCTGCTCGCTTTTTCCATAATCCCATCTGCTTTGTTCGCGGCGATCATTCATTTTTTTCATCTCATAAAGCCGTTACAAGAATTTAGTGGTTTGGATACTGGATACTGGATTCTGGATCCCCGCACCCCTATTCCCTATGCTCGATCCTGGATTTCCGACCCCCTGTCCCAGATCCTCGATCCTTGATCCTATATCTTAAGATCTTGTAACAGAATATTGGATTCTCAACATTAAAGGCTTTATAGATTCCGCTTTATGTCTTCTATAACCAAGTTTTTAACCAGGATCCAGTATCCAGAATCCAGTATCCAGGATCGGTTTTACAATATATCAGCCGGCTCGTATTTTGACTCATTTTGATATTTTTCAAGGAATCTCTCTGCCTTTTGAGTGAGGGCATCGATTTGCTCTTTGGCGTTGCCGACAAAGTGTTTTGTGTCCTGTAGAATGGATTTGATCATCTCCTCTGTGATGCCGGCCTCTCTGAAGAGGGGGTCTTCTGCTAATTTGCGGGCAAGTCGAGGCGCTTTCCCCTCCTTTCTCATCGCGGAAACTTCGCCGACAGAATGCTCTCTGATGATTTTATGGGCGGCTTGCCGGCCGACCCCCTTTTTCATCGCCAGCATGAGAATTTCCGTTGAGGCCAGAAAGGGCAGATATCTTTCGATTTCTCTGTCGAGAACTCCCGGGTAGGAAACCATGTCGTTCAGCACGGTCAATGTCGTTTCACACAATCCATCGGAGGCGTAAAAGGCGTCGGGGATGATGACTCGTCTGACCGCCGAACAGGACACGTCCCCTTCCTCCCACTGGTCGCCGGCCAACCGAGAGGCTCCGTCGGCATACATTTTCAGCAGCTCGGCAAGACCACAGATTCTCTCCGAACTCCTTGTGTTCATCTTGTGAGGCATGGCGCTGGACCCGACCTGTCCTTCTCGAAACCCCTCTGTCACCAGCTCGTATCCTGACATCAGGCGCACACCCTTGGCGAAATTTTCACACACAGAGGCCAGGGCGGCGAGTTTTGACAGCAGAGCGAAGTCGAGGGATCTGGGGTAGACCTGGCCCGGTGCGTCCAAAATTTCTCCAAAACCAAGTTGTTTTGCCACCAGCTCCTCGCATTTGGCGACCCTCTCTTTACTGCCCAGCAGCGTGAGCATGTCGGACTGGGTTCCCACAGGTCCTTTGATGCCCCGGAAAGGGTATCTGGCCATGAAGGTCTCCATGTCCTGCAGATGTTGATAGAGCTCCTCAGCCCACATGGCCATTCTGCGGCCCAGGAGGGTGGGCTGGGCTGGCTGGTGGTGCGTTCTGGCAGTGAGGATGATATCGCGATACTCATTTGCCCTGTGGATAAAATGACGCAGAGCCGAGACGTATTTTCCAAAGATGATTTTCGAGGCCCGCTTTATCTGGGATTGTTCCACGTTATCCGTGAGGTCTCTGCTGGTCATTCCTTTATGAATGTGTTCTTCTGCTTTCGCCGTCAGGGTAAAAGCCTCAATTCTGGCGGCCACATCGTGCTTTGTCTTTCTCTCAATCGATTCTATGAGATCCAGATCCACATCCAGCTTTGCGGTTTCATATTTCTCAATGGCCTGCGCGGGGATGGGGACACCAAACTCTTTTTGGGCTTTCATGACCACGATCCAGAGCTCTCTCTCGGCGATCACCCGGCCTTTTTCCGAGAAGATCTCGTTTACCCGGGAGGTGGCGTATCTTTTTGACAGCACATTCGGATTGGCCATAATTTCCGGCGCCCTTTTATTCCCACTCTATTGTGCTGGGTGGTTTTTGGCTTACGTCGTAGACAACACGATTAACGCCGTTCACCTCGTTGATGATCCTGTTGGCGATCCGGGTCAGGTCTTCTTTTTGGAAATCATACCAGTCCGAGGTCATGAAATCACTTGTGGTGATGGCACGCAGGGCGATGATGCCCTCATACGTGTGTTCGTCTCCCATGACCCCCACTGAGCGGACATTTGTCAAAATGGCAAAGGCCTGGCTCAATTTATAATAGATACCCCGTTCTTTCAATTCCTGGATAAATATTCTATCGGCCCTTCTTAAGGTTGACAGTTTCTCCGGCGTGACCTCTCCGACGATCCTCACCGCCAGGCCGGGCCCCGGGAATGGGTGCCGCCAGACAATTTCCCTGGGCAGCCCCAGCTTGTTCTCGGCTATTGCCCGCACTTCATCCTTAAATAGGAGACGAAAGGGCTCGACGATCTCCAGATCCATCTTCTGTGGAAGACCGCCAACGTTATGATGTCTTTTGATCCTGGAAGAAGTTCCATATATGGGCACGCTTTCGATGACGTCCGGATAGAGAGTTCCCTGGGCAAGATATTTTGT
>CBDUWG010000074.1:0-7900 GCA_965370845.1 uncultured bacterium | reverse complement strand
GTATACAACCTTCTGGGACAGGTGGTTCGTCAACTGGTCATTCCGCCCCTGGAGGATGGCCGGGGGATGGTCACCTGGGATGGCCGCGATGATGCCGGAAAGCTCGTGGCCAGCGGTCTATACCTGTGTCGGCTGGAGGTGGGGAGTCTTCGACGAACCCGAAAGATGATCTTGCTCCGCTAGCCGGAGACCGCAGATGTGAGGTGTTGTCATCGCCTGTACACTGGCCTTGGTGGAATTTTTCCAACGCATATCCCGCTGGGATACAGCCTGGTTCTTGATCATCAATCTGGGCACGCAGAGCCGATTTTTTGATCTGATCATGCCCATCTTGAGCGATATCAAGCTGTGGCGGTGGCCTCTGGTTGCCGGGGCACTTTTGGCCGCTATTTTCGGAGGTCGAAAGGCCAGGGTGACCGTTTTACTGGCCGTGATCATCCTGGTGCTCAGCGATCAGATCAGCAGTCATCTGTTGAAGCCGTTGATCTCCCGCCAGCGACCCAGTCATGTTCTGGAAGGGGTGCGTTTGCTGCGCGGTTGCGGAGGGCGCTATGGCTTTCCCTCATCGCACGCCGCCAACATCTTCGCCATCTGGACGCTGTTGGCGGTAAAATATACCAAGCTTAGCCTTTACCTGCTGGTAATCCCACTGGGTGTGGCTTACTCCCGTGTCTACCTGGGCGTGCACTATCCTGTGGATGTCGTCGGTGGGGCCATCCTGGGGGCGTTTTGCGCCCTGGGCGTGCTGGGGATCAGCCGGTGGGCTATCTTTCGACCCCTGGCCCATGGGCGAAAGACCGGACTTCATTCGAAAGAATAGAATGAGAGAGGTCTCTTATGAGAGATAGAGGATTCCTTAGAGCTGTCCTCTTCCTGGCACTGGCCGGGTTGACCCTGTTCTGCTCCGGAAAGGGATATGATCTGGAGAAAATCCGCGCCCGGGCCGAAGCTTTTGACCGGGAGGTGACTCTCAGCTGGTACGAGACGGATAACTATGGCCGTTCCTCACGGTTGGCAGAGATCTATCAGAATTATGAGGATCTGTTTACCGATCCCCGTTTGATCCGCTTCGCCCAAAGAGAAATGGCCGAAGAGCCGATCCCCCGGGAGCGCCGCCGCTTGGAGTATCTTTACCAATACCTGGTCGAGGAGTTCGCTGGCCAGAAATGCAAGGAACTTGATGACCGGATTCTGGATATCCAGGTCCAGGAGGAGTTGGATATCGGAGGGCAGCTGGTTGCCTTTCGCGACGTGGATGGGGAGCTGTTCAACAGCTCCGACCGCCAGTGGCGCCGGGACCTGTACCGGGCCAGGGGCGATGTGACCGTCTCCAAGCTCAATCCCCTGCTGCTCCAGCGACTGGAGATGCAAAGAGAAACCTGCCGGGAGTTCGGCTATGCGGACTACGCTCAGTTCCAGGACCAGATGCGCAGCTCCGATTTCGACCAGCTGGCCGGGCTCTGCGAAGAGCTCTTATACCGGACGGAACTCATCTACCGAGAACTTCTGGCAGAGGCTGCCGACCGGGTGCTGAAATTGCCCTTACAGGAAGTCCAGGTTTTCGACCGTCCGCGGCTGTTTCGAGGGCAGAACTTCGACGAGTATTTCCCCCGGAACAGGATGGTACCTCTGTTGCAGGATATCTTCCGGGATATGGGCATCGATCTGACCCAGCAACCCAATATTGATCTGGATGTGGAGGACCGGCCGGAGAAAGAACCCAGGCCGGCCTGCTATATGATATCCATTCCCACCGATATTCGGGTGCTGGTGAAACCCATGGGAGGAGCAGAGGACTACGAAAGCCTGTTCCACGAGATGGGTCATGCCGAACATTACGCTCATGTGCAGGTCCCGGAGTACGAGTTCAGGGTCCTGGGGGAGGGTGGGGTCACCGAGACCTTTGCTTTTCTTTTGGAAAACCTCTTTATGGACGAGACTTTTCTGGAGACCAAACTGGGCATGCCTGCTGAGGCGGCCAGATTGTATCTGCGGCAAGCGCTGCTGTCGGACCTCAGCTCCTTGAGATATTATTGCAGCCTGTTTCTTTTTGAGCTGGCGCTTCACTCTGGCGAGGAGGAGCCCTGGTGGAGATATCGAGATCTGTGGGAACGGGCCCGGCTGACGCCGTTGAGCTTGCCGCAGGCGGAGATGGGCTATCTGCTGGCCAATGAAGATTTCTACTCGGTGAACTACCTGGAGGCCTGGTTGTTAGAGGCGCAGCTCAGGGAAACCCTGCGCGGGGAATTTGGCTCTTGCTGGTTCGCCGATCCCGGGGCCGGCCGGTTTTTAAAACGTCTCTGGGCTCTGGGCGGTGAAAAACCGGTGGGGGAGCTGGCCGAGGAGTTGGGATACCAGGGTCTGGATGCCGGTGTTCTCCGCCGGGAGGTAGAGAGGCTGTATCAGTTTACCGAGAGGGGCTCACCCCGTCTTATAACTGAGCCTGCGGGGGAAGTTCAGAGATGAGGGAGGTGAATATGCGCAGCTTCCGTTTTCTCATGCCAACGGAGGTCTATTTCGGAGAGGGCGTTGTGAGCCGGGTGGGCCAGGAAGCCTCGCACCTGGGCAAAAGAGCTCTGCTGGTGACCGGAAAACAGTCTTCCAGGCGCAGCGGTGCTCTGGGCACAGTGGTGGACTCTCTTGAGCAGGCCGGTCTGGCCGTGGAGGTATTCGATCAGGTGGAGGAGAATCCGTCCGTCGCGACGGTGGAGCAGGGTGGGGAAATAGCCCGCAAGATGGGCTGTGAGGTCGTCGTGGCCCTGGGTGGTGGTAGCCCCATGGACGCTGCCAAAGGGGTGGCCGTTCTGGCCGGCCTGGGGGGGCGGATCGAAGATTTTCTCGGATCAGGAAAGATAAACGCTCCGCTTTTGCCATTGGTAGCTTTGCCCACCACGGCCGGCACGGGCAGTGAGGTGACTCCTTTTGCGGTCATCACCGACCCGCAGGATGGGATGAAAAAGTCCATGGTCAGCCGGCACATCTTCCCCCGAGTTGCCCTGCTGGATCCCCAGCTCACGGTGAGCATGACTCCGGCAATCACGGCCAACACCGGCATCGATGCCCTCAGCCATGCCCTGGAGGGGTTTACCTCCACCAAAGCGCAGCCCACAAGCGATGCTCTGGCCCTGGAGGCCATTGCCCTGATCAATCGGCATCTGCCCCGGGCGGTGGCCAGCGCCGAGGATCTGGATGCCCGATCTCAGGTTCTTTACGCCTCCATGCTGGCCGGGATGGTCATCGCCCAGACGGGGACGACCCTGTTACACGGCATGGGATACGCTCCCACCACAAAATACGGTATTCCTCACGGCCTATCAAACGGGGTGCTGATGCCTCAGGTGATGGCCTTCAACGGGAGTGAGGATGAAGAGCGCTATGCCCAGCTGGCCGTGGCACTGGGCCAGCGGGAAGATACCGCCTTGGCGGTGGAGTTCGCCGTAGACGCCGTGAAGCGCCTGCGAGATGAGGTGAAGATGCCCGTCTGTCTCCGGGATTTGCAGGTCAAGGAAGCAGACCTGGCGGAATTTGCCCGGGAAACCATGCAGCACACGCGTAACTTAGCCAATAATGCCCGCCAGGTGAGCCTTGATCAGGTGCTCCGGATCTATGAGGAGAGCTTTTAAGCTCATCTGTGGCCGGCCAAGCCTAGAAAGTAAGCGATGCACATAACAAAGCATCCAATATTGAGTTTCAGGCGAGGCAGGAGAATATCCTTTAAGTTCGATGGAAAAATCCTGCCCGGTTATGAGGGCCAGACAGTGGCGGTGGCCCTGCATGCAGCCGGAGTGACCACATACCGGAAAAGCCCGCAGCTTCAGCGGCCCCGGGGTTTCTTCTGTGCCATAGGCAAGTGCTCTTCTTGTCTGATGACCGTCGATGGTGTGCCCAATGTGCGGGTCTGTATCACTCCGCTACAGGAGGGGATGGTGGTGCAGAGCTTGTCGGGAAAGGGTCGTTTGCCGGATGAGGACCCGGTGCCGGCGTGGCCCTGGCCGGAACACTACGCCGACCGGATCCTGGAAACGGAGGTGGCCATTATCGGGGCCGGACCCGCTGGTTTGTCAGCAGCGGTCGAGACCACCGGACTTGGCGCAGAGACGACCATCATCGACGAGAACGACCGCATAGGTGGCCAGCTCATCAAGCAAACCCACATGTTCTTCGGCTCCAAGAAACAACACGCCAAAATCCGCGGAATCGATATCGCTCCCCTGCTGTTGGATCAGATCCAAGGTTCTAAAGCTCAGATCATGCTCGGAGCCACGGTGGTGGGCTTTTACGACGATAAAGTTCTGGCCATCGTTCGCGGTGGAGAGTTCTTCGGCCTGAGAGCCAAGAAGATCATTATGGCCAGTGGAGCCTCGGAGAACATGCTGGCTTTTCAGAACTGCGATCTTCCCGGAGTATACGGAGCCGGAGCAGTGCAGACCCTGATGAATGCCTACGGGATCATCCCTGGCAAACGGGTGTTGATGGTGGGGGCGGGCAACATCGGGCTCATCGTCAGCTATCAACTGCTGCAGGCCGGCGTCGAGGTGGCCGAGGTCATCGAGGCTGCTCCCCGTATAGGTGGGTACCAGGTACATGCCGCTAAGATCCGCCGCGCCGGAGTGCCCATCAGCACGGGCCACACCATCGAAAAAGCCCTGGGAGCTGAGAAAGTGGAGGGCGCAGTGGTGGCCCGGGTGGATGAGAGCTGGGATCTTATCCCCGGGACCCAGCGTGAGCTGGAGGTGGAAGCCATCTGTCTGGCCGTGGGGCTCTCCCCCACGGTTGAACTCCTTTTTCAGGCTGGTTGCCAGTCCTGGTATGTCCCGGAACTGGGCGGGCATGTGGTTGCCCACGTCGAGAGCTTGGAGACTACGGTGAGAGGTGTCTATGTGGCTGGGGATGCCTCGGGCATCGAGGAGGCCAGCACGGCCATGCTGGAGGGCAGACTGGCCGGCTTATGCGCCGCAGAAAGCCTGGGTAAGAGGGCAGCCTCAGGTAAAAGAGAGGAAATTATCGATCAGCTCAGGGAACTGCGCGCCGGTCCCTTTGGAGAGAAGGCCCGCCGAGGCAAAGAGAAAATGAGCCGGGAGGCCTGGAGTCATGTCCAATAAAAAAGGTGATCTCCTCCAGGCAGAGGAACTGGCCAAACAGATTCCGGCCGTGGAGCGCCTGAAAAAGGGGCCGGTGGCCGTCATCGAGTGCATCGAGGAAATTCCCTGCAACCCCTGTGTGGAGAGCTGTCCGCAGGGGGCTATATCCATGCCCGGCGGTCTGAACGCGGTTCCCAGTTTGGATTGGGAGAAATGCACCGGATGCGGGCTGTGCATCAGCGCCTGCCCCGGCCTGGCCATCTTTGTGGTTGATCTCACCGAGGGACGGGAGCAAGCCAGGGTGGCGCTTCCCTATGAATTCATCCCGCTTCCGCAGAAAGGGGAGCGGGTCGTGGCCCTGGACCGCCAGGGAAACGAGCTGGGCCCGGCGGAGGTCCTCCGCGTTCAGCAGGGCAAGCGACTGGACCGCACCTGTATCATCACCATCGCCGTGCCCAGGGAATGGGCCCTGGCGGCTCGGAACATACGGCGAACCGAGAGGTAAAATCCTGCAGAGCTAATATGGATTTATCATGACACCTGTTTCCGGCAAACATCGGATCGAAACCCGGCTCGGGGAGCTTCGCCGGCTCATCCGGCGTCACGATCACCTCTACTACGTGTTGGATCAGCCAGAGATCTCCGATGCCGAGTACGATCGTCTCTTTGACGAGCTGCTCGGGCTGGAACAGGAACGCCCCCAGCTGGTAACTCCCGATTCCCCCACACAGCGCGTGGGCGCCCCGCCCCTGAACAAGTTCGCCGCCGTACGGCATCGTGTGCCCATGCTCAGCCTGGGCAAGACGAATACCGAAGAGGGTTTTCTGGATTTCCACCGCCGGGTCAGGCAATCGGGGAAGATACCCGGCGATGAGCTGGGATACGTCGTGGAGCCCAAGTTCGATGGCCTGGCTGTGGAGTTGGTATATGAGAAAGGGGTGCTGGTGCGCGGTTCCACCCGCGGCGATGGCTTCACCGGCGAGCAGGTCACCGAGAATCTGCGCACCATCAAATGCATCCCCCTGCGGCTTCTGAAGACCGAGCAGGGGACTCCATCGCTGATAGAAGTCCGCGGCGAGGTGATCATCAACAGATCGGATTTTGTGCGGCTCAATCGCCGGCGGGCTGAGGCCGGCCAGCCGCTGTTTGCCAACCCGCGAAACGCCGCCGCCGGCTCCGTGCGTCAGTTAGACTCCAAGATCACCGCCTCACGGCCTTTAAGCATGTTCGCTTACTCAGTAGGGGTGGTGAGTGGGCGCCGCTACCGCTTTCACTACCAGATTATGCAGGATCTGAAGGCGCTGGGGTTTCGCATCAATGAACATACGCGGCGGTGCACCCGGGTGGAGGAGGTCGTCGACTATTACGGGCGGATGCTGCAGAAAAGGAAAGACCTGAATTATGAGATGGACGGGATCGTGGTCAAGGTAGATGATCTGACCATCCAGGAGGAACTGGGCCAGCTGCAGCGCAGCCCTCGCTGGGCCATAGCCTGGAAGTTCCCCGCTCAGCAGGAGACAACGGTGATCCGGGACATTCAGGTCAGCGTGGGCCGCACCGGCGCCCTGACCCCGGTGGCCATCCTGGAGCCGGTGCAAACAGGAGGGGTGACGGTCGGCCGGGCCACCCTACATAACGAGGATGAGGTGCGTCGGAAGGATGTGCGTGTTGGCGACACGGTTATTGTCCAGCGCGCCGGAGAGGTGATCCCCGAGGTGGTGGCGGTGGTCAGGTCCAAGCGCTCGGGGAGGCCCAGGAAATTCGTCATGCCCACCCGTTGTCCCGTCTGTGGAGCGCCGGCGGTTCGTATGCAGGGAGAGGTGGTCACCCGCTGCACCGGGCTGTCCTGCCCGGCCCAGCTGAAGGAGAACATCTTTCACTTCGCCGGCAAATGGGCCATGGACATGGAGGGTCTTGGTTACAAGCTCGTGGGGCAGCTGGTGGATCGGGAGATGATCAAGGATCCCGCCGACCTCTACTATTTGACCAGGGACGATCTGCTGAAGCTGGAGCGCATGGGCGAGAGGTTGGCCCAGAATATCCTGGGCGCCATCCAGGGCAGCAAAAGGCCTACCCTGCCCAGATTGATTCAAGCTCTGGGGATTCGCAATGTGGGCGAACACCTGGCCGGGGTCTTGGCCGGGGTATTTGGCAGTCTGAACCGTCTGCAAGAGGCCACCATCGAGCAGCTCGTAGCCGTACGTGAGGTAGGTCCAATCGTAGCCGAGAGCATCCGGGCCTTCTTTGGCAATGACCGAAATCTGCAGGTGCTGGAGAAGCTGATCCGGGCCGGGGTACAGTTCCCGGTGCTTAGAGAGGTCAAAGGGCCCGAGCCATTAGCCGGCCAGACCTTTGTCCTTACCGGGGGATTAGTCTCATACACTCGCCATCAGGCCAGGTCCCTCATCGCCAGGTTGGGTGGACAGGTAGCCTCCAGCGTCAGTGCCAGAACGGATGTGCTGGTGGTGGGGGAGGACCCCGGATCCAAGCTGGAAAAGGCCAGAGCGTTGGGAATCAAAACAATGGATGAAGATGAGTTCAAGAAACTGGTGGGGGCCTGATTTGGGGTCATCATAAGAGTTTAATGCTGGATACTGGATACTGGATTCTAGATTCTGGTAAGTAATGTGCTCAACTCCAGATTTATGCAAATTTGACTCTATATCTTCTTGGGCTAAGTTCTTATCAGTACCGAGCGTCCAGCATCCAGGATCGGTTTTTTCTTTTAACGAGTTTCGAGTCTCGACTTTTGCATTATCTCGGCCTTTAACCAGCATCCAGGATCAAGGATCGGTTCTATCTTTTCATCCAGTATCCAG
>CBDUWG010000073.1:0-7902 GCA_965370845.1 uncultured bacterium | reverse complement strand
CCATATACTCCTCTCCCAATAAAGGACTCAACTGGTGGAAAATTTA
Organism: uncultured bacterium; assembly: GCA_965370845.1. Classification (GTDB taxonomy): domain Bacteria; phylum SM23-81; class SM23-81; order SM23-81; family SM23-81; genus DAOVRJ01. Next base: position 7,856 of record CBDUWG010000073.1, on the reverse strand, counting down.
ATCTCTGAGGAATCTCCTACGCTCAATTGTGTATATTTGCCCTGAACCAATGCACTGTCTCCTACCAGACAGTTTTTGAGCAGACAATTGGTGACCTCGGCCCGTTCTCCGATGATGGAATCCTCCACTATGGAATTTCTAATAATAGCCTCATCTGCCACCGAGACGTTGGGCCCGAGGATGGAGTTGTACACCTGAGCGCTGGGAGAAACGTAGGTGGGCGATTTCACCACGGACCCTTCGATCTCGGCCCCGTACTGAAACCTTTCTAATAAATGTTTGTTGGTGGCCAGCAGGGTCTCCGGCTTTCCACAGTCAAACCAACCCTCGATGGGAAAGGTGGTCAAGGTGGCACCCTCATCGACCATGAATTGGAAGGCATCTGTGAGCTGATACTCACCCCGAGTCTTAATATCCTCCTCGACGATCCTTCTCAAACAGTCCAGAAGCAGCTGGAAGTTGTTGATGAAATTGACACCCACGATCACCAGGTTCGATGTGGGCTTGTCCGGCTTCTCCACCAGCCCGACGACCCGGCCACCCTTCACCTGCACAGTTCCGAACCGCCGCGGGTCAGCAACTTCCTTGACCCCCAGAGACCCATCCACGGAAAAATCGATGCCCCCACCGATGTTCCCCTGGAAAATAGTGTCTCCATAAACGATAAGTACCGGCTCCGGCTTCGTGGCCTGCAGGGCCAGGTAGATGGAATGCCCCAAACCCTTGCGCTCCATCTGTTCCACAAATGTAGCTTTCATCTGGTAGTTCTCACGCAGGTAATTTTTGATCTTTTCGCCCATGGCCCCGATGACGATGACCACTTCATTCACGTCCAACTCCACCAAATGGTCCAGGATATGGCCGATGATGGGCTTTCCAGCCACATGCAGCATGGCTTTTGGACAGGTGTGCGTATGAGGCCGGAGGCGAGAACCGATGCCCGCAGCCGGAATAATCGCCTTCACTGGTATTCCTCCTGTAAAGGGGCGACGCGGCGGCTCTAGGAGTCGCCGGCCAGTCTCCTTTTCAGCTCCTCAATTCTCAAAACAGGAGTGGGATCTACACCATTGAGCGCCGCCAGGTAGAAACTGACAAAATCCCCCAAATATAGCAGGGAAAACAAACGAGCCAGAAGGGAGCTGCCCGTGGCCCAGGCCTCTATGATCTCTGCGGCGGAAGGAGCGATGAGCTGCCGGGTGATCTCCATCCTCTTGCCGATGGACTTCGGGTCCTGCCCATCCCTGAGCAGGATAACCACCATCCTCTTCAGCAGATCGTCCGGGGTCTCCCAGCCGACGATCTCATTGTGGTTCATCTCCGGAAAAAGGTGATGACTGGATAGCTGCTTGCTGTTCTCGGCCAACTGTCCCCGCCAGCGAACGGCCACGGCCTCGAAGTGATGACCCCAGGCGTAGATGACTGGAAGCTTACCATGGAGCTTCAGGGCAACCTGTTTAGCCTGATTCTCATTCAGGGAGCTAGAGAGATTATATTCAAGGCCTTTTTGTCGAACCAGCTCCTGAGCTTCCCCAAGATCCTTCTGTTGATCGCCAACAAATCCCAGTTTGGACATGCTCATCAGCAGGGCCACAAAGGAATATCCCAGAGCTGCCCGAGGCGGATATCCTGAGGGGATCTGAATCAGCGGAAAACCCTCCCTGGCAGCCAGGCGGGCCAACTCTCCCCCGCTGGTGATGGCGATTATCTGCGAGTCACTCCGGATGGCCTGCCGACAAGCGGTGAGAGTTTCCTCCGTGTTTCCGGAATAGCTGGAGACAAAGACCAGAGTGGAGGGCCCCACGAAGCGCGGGAGCGTATACCCCCTGTTCACCAGGATGGGCAGATCAACGAGGTCGACAAGATAGGTGCGCAGCAGATCTCCCCCGATGGCCGACCCCCCCATCCCGCTCACAACCACATTGTGGATGACCCTCCCGCTGAGGGAAATCTGAGCCCGGCGCATGATCTCCATGGCCTCGCCCATCTGATCGGAAAAGGAAATTAACAGCTTAAAAATATTCGCGCCATCCAAACGACGAATCTGCTGGGCGCTTACTGGAAATTCCATCAATTCTCCTTAGAAATCGAAGATGCTCAAGTCATATCCGCTGTTAAAAAATCAGGGTGTAGCTTGCTAATCTGCTCCTTTAAATAGGCTTTGATCTGCTGGCCGGTCTCCAGCTCGATGGCGTGAAGGGCCACGGCTCTGGCCTCTTCCATGTTCACCGACCTGATGATCTTCTTGATCTGGGGAATGGAAACAGAGCTCATGCTGAACTCATCAAACCCCAGTCCCAACAACAATACGGTAGCCATGGGCTCTGCGCACATCTCCCCACATATGGCCACCGGTATCTGGGCCTGCTGGCCCGCTTCCACCACCTGTTTGATCAGCTTAAGAACGGCGGGATGAAAAGCATCAAAGAGCTCGGCCACATTTTCGTTGCCCCGATCCACGGCCAGGGTATACTGGATCAGATCGTTGGTTCCAATGCTGAAGAAATCGACTTCCCGGGCCAGGGAATCGGCCACCAGCACGGCGGAGGGAATCTCGATCATGATGCCCACGGGAATGTTGGGGTCGATGGGAACCCCTCGGGCTGTGAGATCCTCCTGCACACTACCGAGGATCTCTTTGGCCTGCCTAAGCTGTTCTATTCCCGAGATCATGGGGAATATGATCTTCAGATTTCCGGCAGCGCTGGCCCTGAGAATAGCCGCCAACTGAACCTTGAAAATGTCGGGGTGCTCGAGACAAAGGCGAATGGCCCGCCGGCCCAGAAAAGGGTTCGCCTCAGCGTGTCCTCCGAGATACATGGAGAATTTGTCGCCACCCAGGTCGAAGGTCCGGATGGTGACCGGGTTCGGGACCATCGTCTCGGCAACGCTTTTATAGGCCTTAAATTGTTCTTCCTCCCCGGGCAGGTCCGTGCGACTCAGGTAGAGGAACTCCGTTCGATAAAGCCCAATCCCGGTGGCCCCGTGAGACAGAGCGGAGTCGGTCTCGTCGGGAAACTCGATATTGGCATGCAGCTGGATAGCCTGGTGATCCAGGGTGTGTGCGGGAAGATCACTGAGGGCGGCCAGGTCGGAGGACCACTGCAGATATTTCCTTTGCTCGGCCCGATAGTGCTCTAACAACTTTTCGTCAGGAGCGATCACCAAAGTGCCCTTGTTCCCATCCAAGATGATCGTCTCCCCATGTTCCACCCGGCCAGTGGCATCCTTGAACCCGACCACGGCGGGAATCTCCAAAGAGCGAGCCATGATGGCCGCATGGGAAGTTCTGCCACCCATGTCGGTGGCAAACCCCAGGATGTTATTTCGATGCATCATGACCGTGTCGGTGGGGCTCAGATCCGGGCTGACCACCACAACTTCGGATCGGATCCCGGAGATGGTCAGATGCTTGATCCCCAGAAGATTGTGCAACACACGGCGGCCTAAATCCTTTATGTCCGCCGCTCTCTCGCGGAAAAAAGCATGGTTTGAGGCTTCGATGGCGGTGATGGCCGTGTTGAGGTTCTCCCAAAAGAGGAATTCCGCGTTCCTCTTGCGATCCTGGATGGCCGATATGGTCTCATCAAAAGCCATCACATCGTCCAGCATCAACAGTTGCACATCGAAGATACGCGCCTGCTCTTCCCCCATGTCCCTGCTGACCCGGCGGCGAATGGATCTAAGCTCCTCCTTGGTCTGCTGGATGGCCCTCTTGAACTTCTTCACCTCAGGGGCCACCTGATCCGGGAGGATCTCCTCTTTCTCCACCTGCAGCTCATCATGATGGAGCAAAAAGGCCAGCCCGATGGCGATGCCGGGGGAAACGGCTACCCCATCCAAAACAAGGTTCTTCTTGGTCAATTTCTTCCCCATGCTTCCGGAACTCCCCTGATCGTATGGCAAATCTCCAACTATTCCTCATCGAATTTGGAGGCAAAAAGGACCTCCAAAGCCTGGATGGCCAACTTCTCATCCTGCCCATCGGCGGTGATGAGGATCTGGCTGCCCATCTCCGCCGCCAACATCATCACCCCCATGATGCTCTTGGCATTGACCTCCAAGCCATCTTTATTCAGCTGGATCTCAGCATAAAAGCGGCTGGCTTCACTGACCACCAGCGCAGCGGGTCGCGCGTGCAGGCCCAACTTGTTCTGAACGGTGATGGTTTTCTCTATCATCCAAATTCTCTCATGCTCTTTCAGCAAATCTTGGACCCGCTCCCATCCGACCAGAACGGAGCTACTTCCTGACGAACTTCTTACCAAAAAGCTGCTGGATCAACCCCTTCATCTCCAAAGACAATAACAGGACCAGGGTTTCCGCGGGCTGCAAACCCGAACGGGCGATAAGATCATCCACAGCAGCGGGTTGATCCGTCACCACGTCCAGAAGCTTTTCCTCATCAGCAGAAAGGCTGGGCATTGACCTGACCGGCAATCCGGCATGCTCAGTCCGGCCCGGCACTGGAAGCTCGTCCAAAATATCCTGTACGTTGCGGACGAGCTTGGCACCATCCTGGATGAGATGATGAGGACCCTGGCTCCCAGCAAAATCGATGTTCCCGGGAACGGCAAACACCTCGCGGTTCTGATCCAGGGCAAAGCGAGCAGTCAGCAGGGCGCCACTTCGGACCCCGGCCTCCACCACCACCACACCCATGCTCAACCCGCTGATGATCCGATTCCTCCTGGGAAAATGGCCGGCCTCGGGCCCCGACCCCGGGGGGAACTCGGAAATCACTGCCCCGTTCTGCACGATCTGTCCCGCCAGAGCTTTATTTTCCGCCGGATAGATCACGTCGATCCCGGAACCCAGAACGGCAACTGTTCGCCCCCCCACAGCCAGGGCACCCCTGTGAGCAACGGAATCGACGCCGCGGGCCAAACCGCTGATCACGGTTACGCCTCGCTGGGCCAAACCGGCGGCGATGTTCTGGGCCACTTTCCGACCGTAGGAACTTGCCCGACGGCTTCCCACCACCGCCACGGCCAGCTCATCTGCCTCGCTCAATCGGCCTCTCACATAAAGCAGCGGCGGGTAATCGTAGATGGTCAGGAGTCTCTGGGGATAACCCGGGTCCTGATAGGTCAGAATGGTCGCTCCCAACTCCTTCAGCAGAGATCGCCATTCCCCCTTCAGGGGTACCTCTGAAGCCCCCAAAATGGCCCGGGCTCTCTTCTCATCGATGTTCGCAAGAGAACAAAGCTCCGCCATGGAAGCAGTCAGAACTCGCTTCGGCGAGCCGAAACGCTTCACCAGTTGGCGAAAAAGAACGGGACCAATCCCCGGCGCCGAGTTAAGGCGCTGCCATGATTCCAAATCAGGTTGCATCTGCGGGGAATACGATGTGATTTATGTGAACGTGAATTGTATCTGTGAGAAAAAGAAAGGGGTTAGGGGGGGATTAGAGATTAGGGACACCTTAATCCCTCCCGTTTTTCAAATCTCGGCTTTTAGAATATTTAGAATATGATGTTCTGTCTTTTCATCCAGTATCCAGTATCCAGAATCCAGTATCCGCCTTTCTCTTCTCGATTCTCGAATCTCGGCTTTAACCAGGATCTAGGATCCAGGATCCGCCTTTCTTATCCAGGATCAAGTATCCAATCTTCGATGCACCATCTACAGAATGTCGCTTACCTTCCGCTCTTCAGAAACCTGTGCAGCCTATGCCATAGCGAGCGGGCCCGACCATCGGCAACACGACGTAAGCTGAAGTTCCCGGAGAGGGATTCTTCCTGAGGAGCTCTCTCCTCGGCCTTTTTATGCGGCTCGACTTGTTCGCCCATGACTTCGTCCAGCTTCCGTCCGGCCAACGGGCTGGCTATCCGAATAGCCTCCAAAATGTCTCTCCGGGCTGCTCTATCGGCCCCCAGGATAGCATCGGCCAGGGGAGAAAGCCCGCCTTTCTCAGCTATGCCGGACAAAGCCCGAGCCGCTGACCGGCGCACTCCTACGTTTCCATCTCTCAGGCTGCAAATCAGCGATTCGATTGCCCGGGGGTCACCGATATTGCCCAAGGCCTGAGCTGCACACTCCCGAGTGTACCATAGTCCTCCCTGGAGTGCAGCCAGAAGGGCGGGGACGGCCTTTTTGCCCAGCGAAGAGAGCTTTTTCGTGGCCGCCATGCGGATGGAAAATTGCTCATTGCCGATCAGGTCGATGAACCTCTCGATTTTTCCATCGGAGGAATTCCCCCCCGACGGGGATGTCCGCGGAAGATCCGGGTCCAGGGTTAGCCTAAGCTCTCCCGAAGGGCTCTTCTCGACCCGATCTTGATCTTCTACCGTCAAATTTCCTTCTCCATCTTAAGCATATCCAACTGGCCAGCGATGAGCCGTTTCAGCTCTCCGGTTCCCGCACCGGTCAGGGCCGAAATGGCATGCTGTAAACTCTTCCCTTTGACTTTTATTTGGGGATATTTGTGATCCGCCGACCAGAGATCGATTTTATTGAGCACCACCAAAGAGGGTTTCTTCAACAGGTCGGCTTTATATCGAGACAGCTCATGACACAGAATCTCGTAATCCCTTTGCGGCTCCGGACTGGTTATGTCCAGGAGAAAAAGCAGTATCCGGGTGCGCTCGATATGCTGTAGAAATCGAATCCCCAAACCCTTGCCCTGGTGGGCGCCGGAAATCAATCCTGGTATATCAGCCAGCATAGTCCTCTGAAACTCGTCCAGGCTAACGATACCCAGCTTTGGTTGAATAGTGGTAAAGGGATAATCGGCGATCTTGGGTCGAGCCGATGAAATACACGCTAATAGGGTCGACTTACCGCTATTGGGCAACCCCACCAGCCCCACATCTGCCAGGAGCTTGAGATCCAGATTCAGTTCCCGCTCCTGCCCCTCTGTGCCCTCCTCAACCTTCCGCGGGGCCCGATGGGTGGAGGTGGCAAACCGAGCGTTACCCCGCCCACCTTTCCCCCCCTGAGCCACCACAACCGTTTGTCCGTGAACTACCAAATCGGCCACCACCTGGCCCGACACCCGGTCCTTCAGCAGAGTCCCCACCGGAACCAGGACGCGAACATCTGATCCATTCTTGCCATGTTTGTTGGAGCCCTGGCCATGTTGCCCTTTCCCCGCCTGAAACCGCCGCCGATGACGGAAATCCAGAAGCGTGTTGACATTCTCGTCGGCTACTAAAATCACCTTACCGCCATCACCGCCATCCCCACCGTTCGGTCCTCCTCTGGGCACGTACTTCTCCCGTCGAAAACTGACACAGCCGTTCCCCCCTTTACCACCCATGATGGTGATTTCGGCGTAATCGATGAACATCAGGCAACCCTCTGCTTCCTTCCCTCCTGGAAAAACTCCACCAGAATGTTGAGCAGGGCCTTCTCATCCAATCTGCGGTGTAGCCTCCCCCGATTGGCCACGGAGATGGCCCCAGTTTCCTCGGAGACAACCACCACAACAGCATCAGACTCCTCGCTTATGCCCACAGCAGCTTGATGGCGCATGCCCAGCACCCTCCGGTAGCGCGGGTTCTGAGTTAGCGGAAGAGTGCAGCGAGCTGCCACGACGGTGGAGCCCTGGATGATCAGGGCGCCATCATGAAGGGGAGACGGGGAGGTGAAGATGGTGGTAATTAGATCGGCTGAGACGGCGGCGTTGATCATTTTTCCTGTCTCCACATAGCTCTTCAACCCCACCACCCGCTCCAAAACGATCAAACCGCCCAATTTCATCTGGGATAACTTCAGGGCTCCCTGGACCACCTCATCCAGGATTCCGCTCTCTTCCTCCCTTAAAAATCCCCGCAGCAAAGGACCCTGTCCCAATCTGTCCAGTGCCCTGCGCAGCTCCGGCTGAAAGACCACCACGATGGCGATGACCGCCACGG
>CBDUWG010000072.1:0-7908 GCA_965370845.1 uncultured bacterium | reverse complement strand
AAGGTCGATGGTGGATGTCATGAAGTGCATCCCCAGGCCGGCCCCGACATAGGGTTTGATGGGACTGAGCGGCGGAGAGATGTTGTATTTAGCCGATCCCCGGAGGGAGACAACCCGAAAGGTTACGTCGCCCATGATGTCCTCCGCACCGGGGATTGGAATATCCAAATCGTACTTCTTCTGGGCGTACTCGACGCTGGCCTCCAGGTCGATGATCGGCAGAGTGCCCACTTTCAGGTGGCCGCCGAACATGGTCATCGCGTCCAGCGACTCGCCGGTATTGGAATCCTCTAGCTTCGTTGTCCCGGCCCGCAGGCCAAAACCCAGACCGGTCAGGGCGTAGGCGGTGCCGCTGCTCAAAAGCAGGATGACAGCCAGAGCTACAGCACAGCACTTGGTTTTTCTCATTTTGCTCCCCTTTCCTCCTTGTCTTTCCCAGGTTCATGGGCTGGAAGGCAATAAATAACACAAGTCTTTCCTCTTTGTCAACCATTTTTTATCACATCGCCATTAAATCCTTCAAGGTCTCCAGCTCCTCGATTCCGCTTAGTCCGCACTTAACACCGGCGACCAAGTTGGCGAACCGGCTGGCTTTTTGGGAATCCCCAGACCGGGCCTGCTCGGCCACGAAGGCAGCCAGGAACACATCGCCACAGCCGGTGGTGTCCTTGATCTGCTCAGGTGAATGGACGCGGAAACGCTCCAGCCCAACGCCCTCTCCCGAGTCACTGATCATGGCGGAGCCCTCAGCGCCCAGGGTGATCAACAGGACTGACGGTCCGGCCCCCATGACTTTCCGGCCAAAGGAGAGCAGGGCCTCTTCCGAGTCCATCTTGGTCCCATAGAACAGCTGTGCCTCCCGCCGATTCACCTGAACCACGTCCGCCTGGGCCATCCATTCGGGCCAATTGGACACCTGCCGCCAGTACCGCCGTCCTTTCCGGTCAATGCCCAGGGTTAGGCTGTGCATGTCCGCGTAGATAGTGGCCCCGGTGTTGGCCCTGATCCGTTTCATGGTCTCCAGGGTCAGGTCGCGGCCGGAGATGAAGTTCACTAGCAGAATATCGGCGTCCAAAAATGGGGCGATCTGCTCATAGGTCAGGGTCGGCACCCCACCCTCCAGCACCTCCTCCCTTTCGCCGGCTGAACGGTAGGTCAGAATGGCGTGATTGTTCTGCTGCGGTACCACGCGGACGCCATCCAGGGAGATCCGCTGATAGCGGGACAGGATGGCCTTGACCGGTTCTTGCACATCCCGGCCCAGGTTGACCACCGGGAAAATAGCCGTATCCGCCTCCATCAGAATGGCCAGAGGCAGGATGCTGTACAGCAGTCCGCCGTAGCTCTCCCTGACCTGCCCGCCGGGCAGCAGGATGGTATCACGGTTAATGGTGCCCAGAACGGCTATTCTGGTCACGGAGTTTTCTCCTCCTGTTCCAGAATGGCATCGATGGCCTGCAAAACTTGCCGGGGAGAGATTTCCCTCATGCAGGCGAACGTTCTCCGCCGGCACCTGTTGCCGCCGTGAATACCGCACGGGCGGCAATCAAGTTCTTTCTGCACGATGAGGTGATCCCCGCCGAAGGGGGCAAAGCCGAACCGGGGCTTCGTGGGACCGAAGATGGCCACTACCGGCCTGCCCACGGCCGCGGCCAAGTGAGCTGCCGCGCTGTCGTTGGACAGAACCAGGCGACAGCTTTCCATGAGCGCCGCCGCCGGTAGAAGGGACAGCTCTCCAGCGGCTATGGGAATGTCTCCCCCAGCCAAACGGGCGATCTGGTGGCACAGCTCCCGGTCGGCCGCTCCACCCAGAAGAACTACCTCCACTCCCCTGCTCTCCCGCAATTGGCGGACCACCTGGGCGAAACCCTCAGGCAGCCATCGCTTGGTGGGCCAGACAGAACCGGGGGCCACTCCCACCAGGGTCTGTCCGGGACGGATGTGATGGCCTGCCAGAAAATCCTCGGCCTGGCGGCAATGCTCATCTGCGGGATAAACCCTGGGCGGTTCAGGCTGAAACTGATAGTTCAGAGCACGCAGAAGATCCAGGTTCCGCTCCACCTCGTGGACATCCCGGCGACGGGAAACCTTTCGGCTGAAGGTAAAAAAACCGGCGCTGGACCCAAATCCCACTCGCCGCGGAATCCCGGCCATGGCCGTCAGCAGGGCGCTGCGCAGGGACCGGTGAGGGATCAGGGCCAGATCGAAGCGGCCCTCTCGCAACCGCCGGGCCATCTTCCAAAGACCCGAAAACCCCCGGTCACGGCCCCGCTTGTCATAAATCATGAAGCCATCTACGGCGGGGTGGCCGGTCAGAATTTCGGCGGTGGCCGGAATGACCAAAGCCCAAATCTGGGCTTCCGGCTGGGCATCCCTGACGGCCTGGATCAGGGGCAGGGTCAGGATCAGGTCGCCTAAAAAGGCCGTCTGAACGACGAGCACCCTGCCGGGAGCACCGTTTTGTGAACGAGTCTCATCTGACCTCAAGGTGATCTCCTCAGCTCGCAGAGGACAAAGTTTCGCTCGGCGGACGGGTCTTCCAGCGCCGGTGGGGCCAGAACCATTGGTCGGGGTAAGCTCGCACGTAGGATTCCAGCCGTTGGGTGTAGATTTGAAGGATCGCCAACAGGTCGGCCTCCCGGTCGCCGGTGTGGGGAACTTCCATGGGCGGATCGATGACCAGGCGATTAGGGCCACGGGGCTGCCTGATCACGAAACAGATCAGGATGGCGGCTCCCGTCTCCATGGCGAAGCGGGCCGCCCCCCGGGGCGTGGAGGCCAGACGGCCCATGAAGGGGACAAAAATCCCATCCCGTCCACCGTCTTGATCGGTTAAAATGACGACAAGACGATTGTGGCGCAGAGAGCGGACCACTCCCCGCGGGGTGCGACTGGTGCGGATGATCTCCGCCCCCAACCCACGCCGCTGGCGGGACAGGAGCTCATCGGCCAGGGGATTTCTCTGAGTGCGTGCGAACATGTCCACGGGAAAACCGTTGAGGGTAAATGCGGGGCCCAGAAATTCCCAGGACCCGAAGTGCGCGCTGAGGATGATAATCCCCTTGCCCCGGGCCAGAGCATGATGACAGTGCTCAAGGCCCTCGATCTCCAGCATCTGGCCCAGGTTTTCCCGATTCAACACAGGAAAACGACAGAATTCAACCAGGCCCCGGCCCAGGTTGCGGTAGCACCGGGCGCCTATCTTGACGATCTCTCGTTTATCATGGCTGCCGGAAAAGGCATGTCGCAGGTTGTTCAGAGTCACCCGCCGGCGAATGCGCAGAACAGAAAAGGCCAGCTGGCCCAAAGCGGCTCCCACCAACCACCCCACACGAAATGGTAACAGCCGGACGAGGGCGGCGAAGGCCCGGGCCACCCAGTACTCCAGGCGATATCTGGCTGACGAGCTCATCGGCCGGACCAACTTTCTTCAGACTCTGGTGGCTCGTAGGGCTCTTCCAAACCATCTTCAGCCAATCCCCAACGTTTCATGATCTTGCCAGTGTGCCTCCGTTTTAAAATGAAGGCCAGCACAAACAGGGAGAAAATAAACAACCACAGCACCAGGGGATTGCTCAGGGCTGAGGCCCAGTTAAACCTCCTGGTCACGTAACCCCGCCAGAGCAGCTGAAATTCCCTATAGGTCACGCCCAGGCTGGCCTGCATGGCCAGATCTATATCCCCCAGGCCAGCCAGCCGGCGAATCAGCATATGCAGACTGGCCTCCCCGTAGTTGTCGACGATAAAAGCCACGGCCAGAAAGCTCTCCGCATAGGCCAGGTTGGCTTTACTCCGGCCGAAAGAGTTGAGGCCAACGATCTCGTCCAGGGGGATCAGGGAACCGAACAGCAGAGCTCTGGTCACCAGGATGCTCCGGCCCAGCTTCCACTCGTGAGAGACGAACATGGCCAATCCCTCATCCAGCCAGCGGGGTGCGGTGGCATCGCCCAAGGCCAGCCCCAGAATCACATGGCAGAGCTCGTGAGCGAAGACCTGGTGAATATCAGCACGGCCTGGAGAATGCCGGGGGGAGATAAGCACGATCTTTGCCCGTCGCGGCAGCGCAGCCCCGATGCCCCACTCGGGAAGGCGTCCCTGGGTGAGAATATGGAACTCCTCAGCATCTTCGGCCAGATAGATGCGGATGGTCCGAGTGGGCTGATATCCGATGATCCCGCTCACCCGACGGTGCTCTCTATCGGCAATGGTCAGAAGGTCCAGAGCGATCCGGGCATCCTCACGGTGATAAAGAATGGTGAAGTGCTCGGATGTCTCGGTCAATGGCTCCCCGGCTGAAACCGGCCAAGGGATCGCCAGAGAGAGAAAAGCGAGAACCGAGATTGTGGCCGCGGCGCGATGGACCATCTTACTTCCCATCCTTAACTCTGCCGAAAAGTCCCTGCGGTGTGATCTCGCCGGCCCCTGACCGGGGAGACCGGCAGATGAGGCCTCCGCCCAATAGCTCTTCGCCATGGTAGAATACCACCGACTGCCCGGGAGTCACAGCCCGCTGAGAACGCACAAACACTCCCTGAACCCTGCCATCGGGCATGGGCAAAAGCTCCATGGAAGCCGCCCGATGGGCATAACGAATCTGGGCCCGGCAAGCAAGCGGGGCTCCGAGCTTCTCTATGGAGATCCAGTTGAGCCGTTCAGCCCACAGATGACGGGTCAGCAGCTCTTCGTCCGGGCCCACAACCAGCCGGTTCCGGCGAACATCGATATCCAGAACATAGAGAGGCCCGCCCGTGGCCAGGCCGAGACCCCGGCGCTGGCCGATGGTGTAGAAAGGGATCCCCCGGTGTTTGCCCAGAATCCGTCCCTGCAGATCCACGATGTGTCCAGGGGACCAGCTTTGTGCCCCTTTTGGTGAATTCGTCAGCCTCTCTTTGATGAAACGGCTATAATCGCCGTCGGGCACGAAGCAGATCTCCTGACTGTCCCGTTTGTCAGCCGTCTGAAGACCCCTCTTGCGTGCCAGACTGCGTGTTTGTATCTTGGTCAACCCGCCCAGGGGAAAGATGGTCCGGGAAAGGTCCTCCTGAGAGAGACCCCATAGTGCATAAGACTGGTCCTTGTCCGGGCTCCTGCCGCGCAGCAGGAGAAATCTATCCTCTGCGGCATCCCGGCGAACCCGCGCGTAGTGACCTGTGGCCAGAAACTGGGCGCCCAAGGCCCGGGCTCTGGGCAACAGGGTCTTCCACTTGATCTGGGCGTTGCACAACACGCATGGGTTGGGAGTCCGCCCGCAAAGGTACTCCTGGACGAAAGGCCGCACCACCCTCTCAGCGAAGGGCCGGCGAAGATCCAGGACGTGGTGAGGAATATCCCACTGGCGGCAGACGGCCAGGGCATCCCGGAAGACCCCGGAAGAGCCACGATCCGAGCCTTCCCCCGGGGGAAGGTCCCACAGCCTCATACTTAGCCCGATGACCCGGTAGCCACGTTCTTTAAGCAGCACCGCCGCCAGGGAACTGTCCACCCCACCGCTCATGGCCACGGCCACGGTGGCCGGTGGCTGGATGTGGGTCTCGAAATTCACAGACAATTCTTCCTGTAAAATACACAAAAAGGGAAGGACGGCGAGCCCGCCCTCCCCCGAATACACCTGGTCTTTCCTCAATTCGCTCAGATCTCGAGGTTCATCAGCTCTGTCTTGTACTGGCTTGTTCCGTCCTCCTCAAAGATCTCCGTTTTTAGCGGAAGGGGAAGGCTCGGATCCACTACGTATCGACCCATCATAGGACCGCCATCCTCGTTGCGAAACACGCAGACAAAGCCCTTTCGGCCGGCCACCTTCTCAGTACCGGTCACCTCTACAACCCCGGCGCCGAAGAAACTCATCTTGTTTCCCTCGTACATATCCAGCCCGCTGAAAAAGGCGGCGTACATGGGATTGATGAAGGCCATGGTCAGGCCGAAGGCGCCAGCAGCCCACCATCCACCCAGAATCTGCGAGCCCAGGTCCTCTTCGGCAGCTATCCAGGTCGTTGTTACGGAGATCTCAAGTTGGCCATCATCTTTCTTTTCTATTTCCAGCACGTAATTGCTGACCTTCTCCACATCATCTTCAAAACTGATGATCTTGTACTCATATTCCTGGTCCTTGGGCTGGAACTGATACGGCTCCCACATTTCGGCAGAACTTAAAGCGATCATTGAGGTGGCGACCATAACGACAGCCAACACAGAAACTTTCCATACCTTAAACATGATACCTCCTTTTGCTGTGTGATTGATCCTTTTCTCTTCATGCCATCGACTTTCCCTTTGATTTCACCTCCTTTTTTCATTATCGAAGATCGGTTGACGGTATCGAAGCTCGTTACGGAACTCGTCTGTCGATGCTCGATGCTGGAAATTGTAAATCCGGATGTACCTCTCAGTGACGCTTGCAGCCTGATGGACATGAGTTCCGGTATGTGCTATGAATCCTGGATACTGGATACTGGATTCTAGATTCTAGATACTAGATGAAAAACAGGATTCTAGATCCTTGATGTTAGATCCTGGTAAGTGAAATGCTCGACTCTGAGTATATGCCAGGTTGACTCTGCATTTTCCGAGGTTTAGTTCTTAATAAGCATCCAGAATCCATCTTTCTTTTCTCAAGTCTCCGCCTTTGTATTGCCTTAGCCTTTATCCAGAATCCAGTATTCAGGAATTTCCCTTTGGGGAATGCAAAGGCGACATATTTCTGAACCGCTGCACTATCTCGGGCAGCACATCTAAGACATAATCGATGTCCTCCTGCGTGTTATCACGGCCCAGGGTAAAACGGGCCGATCCGTGGGTGATCTCGATGGGCACACCCATGGCCTTGAGGACGTGAGAGGGCTCCAGGGAGCCCGAGGAACAGGCTGAGCCGGTGGAAGCCATTACCCCTTTCAGATCCAAGCTGAGGATGAGCGCCTCACCCTCCAAGCTCTCAAAACAGACGCTGAGAGAGCCGGGCAGCCGCTTGGTGGGATGACCGTTAAAGCGAACACCCTCGATGGCCTCCCGAATTCCATTCTGCAGAGCATCTCTTAGCCTCTGCTCCCTCTCGGCCTCCTCCTCCAATTCTCCCTGGCAGATCTCCAGGGCTTTGGCCAATCCGGCGATGCCGGGGACATTCTCGGTCCCTGCTCGTTTCCATCTCTCGTGATGACCGCCGTGAGCCAGGGGGTGAAGCTTAGTCCCTTCGCGGACATAAAGGGCGCCCACGCCCTTGGGACCGTAAAATTTATGGCCGGACAGGGAGAGCAGATCAACGTTGAGGGCTTCCACGTCCACGAGCAATTTGCCCACCGTCTGCACGGCGTCGGTGTGCAGAAGAACTCCGTGCTTATGGGCCAGGGCACCGATCCCGGCGATGGGCTGAATGGTGCCCACCTCGTTGTTGGCGTGCATGATGGATATAAGAATGGTCTGGCCGGTGATGGCCTTTTCCAGGTCGTCCAGGCCCACCATGCCGTACTGGTCCACGGGCAGATAGGTCACATCAAACCCATCCTTTTCCAGATAATGGCAGGTGTTCAGAACGGCCTCGTGTTCGATCTGGGAGGTGATGATGTGGTTCCCCTTCTCCCGAAGGGCACAGGCAACGCCCTTGATGGCCAGATTATCCCCCTCCGTCCCGCCGCTGGTGAAATAGATCTCCTTGACCTCGCTGTTGAGCAGTCTGGCCACCTTCTCCCGGGCCTCATCGATGGCCACCCGGGCATCCCGGCCGAGCCTGTGTATGCTGGAGGCATTGCCGTATTCACCTTTATAGAATGGCAACATGGCCTCCAGCACCTCCGCGTGCACAGGGGTGGTCGCGCTGTGATCCAGGTATATAGTTCTCATGTTATCTCCCTGAAATGCAAATATCTTCTCTGAAAAGCATTCCAAATATCTTTTTACCAACATAACAAGCTTTATCTC
>CBDUWG010000071.1:0-7924 GCA_965370845.1 uncultured bacterium | reverse complement strand
CGCCGCACCGGCTCGCTATTGGCAGCTACGCCGCCAATGCCGTTTTCCTTAACGTCAACCGGCCGCTTGCCTCGCTGTCTTCCGCTACCCCCTCGTCTCGTGGTGAAACGTATGGTGCTTGTGAAGAGGATGGCGGATATAGATACTAAAACTCCAAGCTCGCTTGTTGAAGCTCGAAGCTGGAAATTGTAGATTCGGTTGTACCTCTCAGTAACGCCTGCATCCTGATGGACATAAGTTCCGGTACAATATCTGCTTGTGCCATTGATCCTGAATTAATTAAAGTGGCGTCGGGTCACCGTACCCGACGGCACGATGAATAATACGGGCTAGCATCCAGTATCAAGAATCCGGTTTTCTCACCAGCATCGAGGATCCAGGATCAGGTTTTCTTTTAACGAGTCTCGAATCTCGGCCTTTCACCAGCATCCAGTATCCAAAGTAGGTTTTTTCATTCCCCCCGAGCCTCAAGTGTCGGTCCTTGCATTGTCTTTGTCTTTATCCAGGATCCAGGATCTAGGATCAAGGATCCGCCTTTCTCACCAGTATCCCGCTTTACCACACGTCACAGCCGCGAGATCAACTCACGGGCCACTGTTTCCCAGTCGTAATTTTCCACGGCCACTTTGTGCAAAACATCCCTGTGTTCTGCACAAATCCCCAGGGCCTTTATCGATTTTTCCACGATGTCATCGACGAGATGTTCCCTTTCCGGCCTCAACTTCATCATCTCGACCACTTCATCGGGCAGATATCCCCTGGTTGAATTTATGCTCTGAGCCATGCCGGAGAAATAGGTGCCCAGGGGGAAGACCCCGCAGGAGATCGCTTCTAAAAACACAAGCGGCCCGGCTTCTGCTACCATCGAGGGGAGGATGGCCAGATCAGAGCAGGGCAGAAGATGTCGTAACTCGTCGTGTTTCAGATAGCCGGTGAAGATTATTTTATCCCGGCCGATCTGATTTTTAGCCTTGCGCCAATAGGATTCAAGTTTGTCATCTTGGATCAATTTTTGGATGAAGTGTTTTGTCGCCGAAAAGGATTTGGATTCTAGACCTTCCAGGTCCCCGCCCCAGTCGATGATCTTTTTAAAGAGACCCCTGTTTCCCGTTTCTATGGCTTCGATAAGGACTTCCAAGATGGCGCGCAGCGGGCCGTGCCCGACGATGATCAACTTGACGTTTGGTTGTCGCCATAGAATACAGGGCAGCGCCGCGATGATGGCCTGAATGCCCTTGTTTGACATCAGCCGACCGACGAAGATGATCATCTTGCAATTGCTCCAGTCGACTGACCGCAACTTTTCGGCAATATTGGCGTCGGGGACCTGCTGGTCGTAATTCCCCCGCTCTTTTATGATTGCGACCAGCTCTTGCTTCTTTATCGAGGCGGGTATTTTCACGGGAGATGCTTTCCGGCGCGCGGCAGCACACTTGTGGGGCGTATCTTTAAGTTGCCGGATCAGGCGCTCGATGCTGACTGGTTTCTCTTTCGCCGGGATCGGTCGGAAAGCTTTCGTGTCCACGCCCAGGCGGAGGGCGATGAGCTTTTTTTCAAGACAGCGGATGTCTGGAAACAGGCCCAGAACCCTTTTTTTCATGTCGTCGCCGATGGTGAAGATGTTTTCGGCATCTGTAAAAGCCTCCCCGGCCAGATCGTGTAATCTTTTGTCTTTCTCCACGGCATACACGATGGCGCTTCCATGGGGCAGAACAGAATAGGGGATTTTCAGCACATCATGGGCTCTTTTGGCCACCACAGACATCAAAACGGCGTGGTTGGCCAGCAGGCACCTGAAGTGATGTTCTTTTGCTATTTTTAAAAGGACATCCAAATTTCGGGTCAGGTAATTCTCGATATCATCAGTGCTCAATTCTATCATGGGAACGACGTTTCCAAATTCTTCGTACTTATCCCAGATGTAAACGGGGAGGGTGTCGCCCAATAGCGGTTTATGCAGAACACATTTGCCCCGGTAGGGAGTCTCCCGCTTCAGCAGGGTTTCCCTTTCGCCACCAGGCCGGTAAGCGTATGCCTGGGAGATGAAATCGTATAGTTCCGGATGATTCTCCTGACAGAGCAGGTGGACGGTTTCGCCGATCCGACAGATATTCTCCACCATGGCCCGGGTCCACAGGTTGCTCCCCGAGCCCTCCAGCAAGTAGCCGTGCATCAGACAGATCACAAATCGCTCTCCTTAAAAAGGTGCAGCGGGCCATCCAGCCCGAAGCTCCCCGCTGACGCATCGTACCACGACGCATCAGCGTAAATCACAATGGCATTAGCGACCGCAAGTTCGCTTATGGTTTTACCGTACGGGCAAGGTCTTTCAACCCAGGCGCCTGAACAACCACTGGCTCAAGGCGATGATCTTCGGAAATCTGTTCTTGGGAACGAACGTCCACCCGTCCTTCACGCGCACGAAGAAGCGACCTTCCTCGTCGTAACCCCGGGTGGAAAGTTCGCTGCCATCGGAGCGGCTCTCCGCATAGACATATGCCTTGACGAACCGCAGGTGGTCGAAGAACTTCCGGTCCATACGGGCGATCTCCACTCTTTTCACGCCTCGATAGTCCCTGGCGACGAGAGCGTACAGGTTCTCCTCAGCTGTCGGATAGACGCCCATCTGTTTGCCAAGATGCAGCTGGATGGCGGAATAGATGCAGATGCTGGCCAGAACAACGACCAGCAGAAGGATAACGATGCTGCCCGGCGACGATATTCGCAATCGGCTCATTGATATGAGGCCCCCCCCTCCTGAAGAAACTATTTGAAAGCTTTCACCTGCACGCTGGTGATCTTCCCGGTCAATCTCTCGTTCAGTTCTGGCCCGGTCTGTTAAGTGAGGTGCTCGATGAGAATTTTCACTCCCATGCCGATCAAGATGAGACCGCCGGCCAGCTCGATCTTCCTTTCGAAGAAGTGCCCAAATTTATTGCCGACGAACGTGCCAAGATAGGACAGCAGAAAGGTGACGATGCCAATGACGATTATGGGGGTGATGATGGCCATCTGGATAAAGGCGAAGCTGACCCCTACGGCCAGGGCATCGATGCTGGTGGCGATTGACAATATCAACAACACGCTGACATTTAAGGGGTTGATTTTTTTTCTCTCTGTCTCCAGCTTCGTGGATTCATAGATCATCTTGCAGCCGATCAAGCTCAGCAGCCCGAAGGCGATCCAGTGGTCAACGCCGCAGATAAAATCTTTCAGACCAATTCCGGCCAGCCACCCGATCACAGGCATAACAGCTTGAAAGAAGCCGAAAAACAGGGCGATCCGAAGAGCATGCTCCACTCTCAGATCTTTGATGGCCACGCCACTGGCGATGGATACGGCAAAGGCGTCCATGGCCAGGCCGAAGGCCACGAAAACGATGGTCACGATATGCATACCTTACCTCTGAAAAACGCCCTCCACCTCAGCATGCCGTTCAAAAGGACGGTCGGCATGCCGGTGCCAGGGACTCAGGCCTTCCCAATGGTAGATCACTTTATGGTCGCCAAACAAAACCGGGAGTTGTCCCGGCTCCATATAGGTCCTGAAGCGGCCCTGCCCATCGGTGAAGGAATTCTTGCCGCAGGTCTTCCATTCCCGGGAGTCTCGAGTGCGCGCAAATGACGGATCCGCGGTGCTGAATGCTCTGACCAGTACGATGCTGCCTGCCCTGGTCCACGACCTGGCCTTTTCCAGGAGCAGGTCAATGGACTCCCTGGGCAGGATCTGGATCAGACCGAATATAAGAATGCTCCCGTAAAAATCGGTCTGGGGGACAAAGTTATCAAAACCGCATTGGAAAGTGCGAATGGGCAGATTCTCCCGGTCTGTCAGAGCAGACACCGATTCGATGGCCACTTCTGAAGGATCGATGGCGTCCACAGCAAAGCCCTCTCTGGCCAAAAACAGAGCGTGACGTCCCTGGCCAACGCCCAGATCCAGGACTCTCTTGGACCTGTCCAGCCGAAGATAGAAATTTCTGAGCAGTGTCTCCGGCTGTGTCCCAAAGTAGTTCTCTGTTTTGCTGTATGTTCTGTCGTAATTCATCTGCACACACACTCACAGCTCTTCGATAAAGAACCGCATGATCGGCCGGGTCTCCGAGCGCCGGGCGCCCCGAACAGCGTTTCCAGATCCCTCCAGCGCTGCGCAGTGACGGCATGGAAGTCTAAAAGGGGCAGGGATGGTGTTTTTGAAGGCATGTGTTTTCCTCTTCGAAATTCAGTGGACGCTTTTCTCGTACCACCGGGAGACATCGATATCTTCTATTCACAATTGACGGAATATATCCGCGATGACGTTCACGTGCAACTCGTTTTCCTTTTCTATTCTCTGCAGAGCTTCTCCCCGGGATATCCTGACTGTAAAAAATCACGTCTTCTCACTAGGGTGTCGCGCTTGTGGCTTTCCTCAGGGCTGCTTTGGCCAGCAGTCGTGTGGAATCCAATATAGGCAGGGGCGAATTTTCTTCCCTGACCAAAAGAGGGATTTCCGTGCATCCCAGAACGACTGCGTCGCAGCCGTTGTTCTTCAATCGTTCGATAACCTGGTTGAAAAAAGCACGGGATTTATCCCTGAAAAGGCCAGTGACCAGTTCATCGAAAATGATCTCGTTGATGCGTTTTCGCTCTTCTTGTTCTGGTATGGAATAGGCCAGGTACATGTCCGCGAGCCTGTCGGGATAAACGGGACCTTCCATCAGATAGCGCGTGCCCAGGATGCCAAGGCGGCGGTAGTCACGGCGCTTCGCCTCCGAAGCGACTTCCTCGGCGATGTGCAGCCAGGGCAGGGGTGATTGCTTCATCACCAGGTCGAAGGCCTGGTGGATAGTGTTGTCGGGACAGATGAGAAAGTCCGCGCCGGCCCTGGCGATCTTCTCTGCCGAGGACAACATCAGCTTGGCCACGCCGTCCCAGTTGCCCGTCTCGATGCAGGCCATGTATTCGCCGAGGGAATGGGTGTGCATGGTGATCTCGGGGTGGAAGTGTTTCCCTAACAGATCGGACCCCTCCAGGCAAATGGTGCGATAACAGAGAGCAGCGCCCTCGGCGCTGCAGGCCACGATGCCGATGTGTTGGGCCATCTTTCTCCTCACTGGTTTTTACTGCGAATTGACTGCGCGCGTTCCTTCATTTTTATCGCTTCGCTTTCTTTTTCCATTTTCCGGTAAAACTCCGCCATGTTCTCCAGCACAATGACCATATCGGGATGGTCCGCCTCGATGTTTTGTTCATATATTGTCAATGCCCGCAGGTAGAGGGGCTCAGCCTGTTCATATTTATTCTGGGATGCGTAAAATTCTGCCAGATTGATCAACGGGGTTATCACATCGGGATTATCATGGCCGTAAGCATTTTCGCATAGTGTCAGGGCTTGTTTATAGAGCGGCTCGGCTTCTTCGTATAAACCCTGGGCTCTGTAGATCGCCGCCAGATTGTTCAGGTCTCTGGCCAGGGCCGGATGATCTTCTCCCAGGGCCAGTTCGCTGATTGCCAGTGCCTGTTTGCAGAGGGTCATGGCCTGCGCGTATTGGCCCTGGGCCGAATAGAGGGTGGCCAGGTTATTCAGAGAGGTGGCCACATTGGGATGGTCTGGCCCAAAGGTCTTTTGGGCAACTTTTACTGCTTTTTGGAGAATTTTAATCGCCTCTGGTAATTGTCCCTGTTGATAGAGCACATCGGATTGATTCATCAGCTCTTCCCACGATGCCTGCTGGCCGCAGCTCAGGGTTACAAAGCATGCGGCCAATGCCAACAACAGAAGGTTTTTAGCGAATGCGTTCATGATTTGCTGTCCCCCTTTTTTAGAGATGACCGTCTGGCAGTATTTTGCGTTTTTGCGCAGTGCTGAAGACATTTGGTCGAGGGTGATTAAGAGGATGGGGAGGGGCATTTGGGGGATCCTTAAGTAGAACTGTGTTGATTGAGAAGTTAATCAAGCCGATAAAGCGTTTTTGATTTCAGCCCAAGAGGTCTCTTCTATTTTCTTTGAAATTACAATCAGTCTATTTTGAGCTATCCAAAGATCCCACTTATGTGCTATTGCACCCCTGGCTTGTCTCTTTAGGTCTTCGGGATTCGGATGAATGACTATTATCTTGTTGTCACGGCAAGCATATAACCATTCAATAATTCTTGTATTTATCCCCTTATCTCCGAAGCCATAACCACATAGTATCAAGCGCTTAATTTTGCCTAATGGTCCAAGCGAACGGTAAAATTGATGATGAAGATGCGCATAAATACTGCTAGTATATCGAAGCATTTTGTTAAAAGTCCCTATTAGAAGCAGTGGCTTGCCATGCTGAGGCCACTGTCTTTTGCCTTCCGGGTTTTTTGTGTGCCAAAAACCCCAATCTTCGGGTATACCAAATCTGTCAGTGTCCCAATCTCCTCCTGGAGTTTGAAAAACAAACCAATTTATGGATCCGTGCAATTTAAAGAACCGAATCTTCTGGGATGCATTTTCCAGAAGTTTAGGATTCCAGTACCTAACCTTGTTTACTGGTTGAGAGAAACCATCAACTATTTCAATGTTTTTCTCTGCCAAACATTGTTCCAAGACTGTATCGTGATTAAGTGTAAATATGTCAAAGACTTCTGTTTGATCATCAAGACATGCATCGATAAGAGCGTTTAATCGCCTGAGGTGCTTAGGCTTTTGGCGCAGCATATGCCATACAACACAAAATATGTAATTTACGGCATTGTCAAAAAACTCATGAACTTGCCAATCTGCGAAGACATTACCAGTCTTGTGAAGAAAAGGCTGAATTTCAGGGAGAATCTTGTCAATAAGCGGTTGCACTGCTGGATTATCAACATCTTTTAATTCACTATCGCGGATCTGACTAACCATGAAATAAAGATCTTCATAGTTTATGCTTTGTTCAGCCTGATTAGCGTAGTAAAGGGAATAATAGCTACAAATTTCTTTTTTTAACCATTTTAGAAGGATTTGGGCGCGGCGGACGTGCTCATCTGGACCTCCAGCATATGGAGGCTTTCCTAAGTAGAAATTCTCGTCTGAGTGGTGATAAATATCCTTACCAGAGAGAATTTGTTCAGTTATCTCCTCAGTTTTTGGCATTCCAGTCGCGTAGGAAATTCCGGCACCGAATAAAAAAGCAATTCTGTTTGATGATAGGGACATACTTTTTTCGCTCTTATCGCCTGCTAAAGGTTTCCTACGTCTATACAATAATCCGAAGTTGATAGCCGTGACAAAGATGACGATAATCATTGCCAAAAAAAGGTGGGCATATATTACCTTTAGCTAAATCAAGTTTGCAAATCTTATTTGACATGCTCTTTTTCACCAAGACAATATTGTGTTAATTAAACTAATCATGATAGCCCGGAATCATAATTTCCGGATTAATTTCCTTAGCCTTATTCCAAGCCCCCGTGGCTTTCTTGTGAAAATTCACGGCTTCATCTAAGTTGCCACTTTCTTCCCTCTCATCACCTAAGAATTCATAGGCATTACCGATCAAACGCCAAGCTTCTGAAGCTCTCGGATTGAGTTCTAAAGCTTTTTCGGCTAACTTAATTGATTTCCAATAATCGCTTTTTCTACAATATTTATATGATTCATGAACCAAAGTGGTCCAACCGGTATCCGTTCCTTTTCTACTCATGAGCACCAAACCATAAATATTCCAAATAATCAAGGCAATTGGTAGTGCCCCTACAATGAAGTCTCCTTTGTAAAAAAGATAGACGGAAGTAAAAATGAGTGCCGGCCAGCCATATTTCCGCGAAAACCCAAAAAGACAGACAAAACCCACCAGAATATAGCCCTTATAAAAGGAGAAGGCCGCAACTCCCAGAATCACTAAAATTAATAAAACCATGATGGTTCCGCCCCGCCCATGAGGGAGGCGGGGCTCGCGCGGACCGGCGGCGCTCGTGGCTGGCGCAGG
>CBDUWG010000070.1:0-7929 GCA_965370845.1 uncultured bacterium | reverse complement strand
GGTAAGGACGTGAACATAGGTCCCAATTCCATAGTGGGGGAGAATGTGGTCATCGGCAACAGCACCCGGATCGATAACGGCGTGGTGTTGCATAGAAACATCCGTATCGGCTCAAGATGTCGTATCTACACCGGGGCAGTGTTGGGTACGGATCCTCAGGATCTCAAATATAAAGGAGAGAATACCTTTCTTGAAATAGGAGACCGGACAATCATCCGGGAATATGTCACAGTCAATCTGGGGACCTCTCAAAAGGGTAAAACGGTTGTTGGCAGCGATGTCATGCTTATGGCATACGTACACGTCGCTCATGACTGTGAGATCGGTGATAAAGTTATTTTAGCCAATTCCGTGAACATGGCTGGACACGTGGAAATTGGTGAATATGCCGTAGTCGGGGGAATTGTTCCCATCCACCAGTTCGTAAAAATCGGCTGTCATGCTATAATTGGCGGAGGATACCGGGTGAGCAAGGACGTTTGTCCTTATGTAAAAGCTGCCGGTTATCCACTTCGAGTGGTTGGATTGAACACCGTTGGTCTGAAGAGGCGAGGCTTTTCACCGGAAACCCTGGCCATTCTGAAGAAGGCCTATGTGCTGATATTTCGTAGCAAACTGAACGTTTCCCAGGCAATGAGACGAATTACCGATGAGCTTAAGCAAACGCCGGAAATCTTGAATCTGCTCAATTTTATTGCCAGCAGCCAGCGAGGTATCGTGCGCTGATGCCGAAAAAGCGGGGAATGTTTTTAACCGGTCCGAATGTAGACAGTCTTCGGGCCGGTTTTTTGCCGAAAAGGGGTTGACACTGACTGCTCTTTTTGGTAAATTGTGGCTGCATTCGGGTTTTACCAGAAGAGAGGATGTGCTAGTGGATCCGTTAAAGGTAGCAGTAATTGGAGTGGGACATCTGGGCCGATATCACGCTAAAACCTATGCAAATTTGGCCAATGTGCAACTTGTTGGTTTATTAGACTCAGATCGTGTAAAGAGCCAGGATAGAGCCAGGGAATTGGGTGTTCCGGCAATAGCCGATCTTGATGAGCTTTTGAAAAATGTCGACGCAGTTAGCGTTGCTGTTCCAACCTCAGATCACCACCGAATTGTCAAAAAATGTTTGCAGAAAGGGGTGCATGTACTGGTAGAAAAGCCCATCGCCACATCTCTTAAGGAAGCCGATGATCTGATCGCCAGCGCTCGGCGTGAAGGGGTGATATTGCAGGTTGGACATATTGAGAGGTTCAACCCCGTTTTCCAGACCCTGGCCAAGATGGACCTGAAACCCATGTTCATAGAGTCCCATCGATTGGCTCCATTTACCTCACGGGGAGCAGATGTGGCCGTTATATTGGATTTGATGATTCATGATATAGACCTGGCACTGACGTTGATCCCTGGCAAGATCAGTGGTGTAGAGGCAGCGGGCGTGCAAGTTCTTTCTGAGAAAGAGGACATCGCTAATGCGAGAGTTACTTTCTCAAACGGCACCGTTGCCAATTTAACAGCCAGCCGTATATCGGCTAAGGCCATGCGCAAAATGAGACTTTTCCAGCGCGACACATACATCTCAGCGGATTTTTTAAACCGTACAGTAGAAATCTACCGCCTTAGGAACCAGGCACAGGAAGAGAGTAGAGAAGAGCAGCCCCTGGGCTCATTTGCTCAGAAAGCGCTGCTATCAAAGGGGCGATCTGTAGTCTGTGAACGTCCCCGGCTGGAGTTGGAGGACGCGCTCGACTCAGAGCTGAGCGCTTTTCTGAGCAGCATCCGCAAAGGGGATCAACCGATAGTAAGCGGTCAGGACGGGCGTGATGCCTTATCACTGGCCCTGAGAATAATGGAGCACATTCAGGAGCATGCTTGTTTGATCAAGGAGCATGGCCATTCATGAGTGGTCCCTTGATTTTAATAGTTGCCGGCGAGGCATCTGGCGATCTGCACGGATCGCGCCTGGCCACAGAACTCAAACGGTTGAAGCCTGACTGCCGGCTGAAAGGCATCGGCGGACCCAGGATGGAGACAGCTGGTGTCCAGCTCCTATACTCTCTGAAAGATTTTGCATTTATGGGATTCAGCGAGGTTCTTAGGCACCTTCCTTTCATAAGACGGGTTTTCAAAAGGCTCAATCGTCTCCTCCTCCAGGAAAAGCCAGATTTGCTTATTCTCATTGACTATCCCGGTTTCAATCTCAGACTGGCCAAGATAGCCAAGAGGAGAAACATCGCTGTTCTTTACTATATCAGTCCTCAGGTCTGGGCCTGGAACTCACGGAGGGCTCATGCGATCGCCCGGCGAGTGGATTGCTTAGCCGTAATACTTCCCTTTGAGGTGGACTTCTACAGAAGAAAGACGGGGCTACAAGCTAATTTTGTGGGCCATCCGCTTTTAGAGGTTGTTAGGCCCAAACTGTCCCGGATTCGTTTCTGTCAGAAGTGGGGTCTTGATTCAGAGAAACCAGTGATTGGTTTCTTACCGGGAAGCCGGATTCAGGAGATAGCTCGTTTGCTGCCCGTGATGTTACAGGCGGGCCGGCTTCTGCGCCGGAGAATGCCAGATCTGCAGATGGCCCTGGGAACCGTCTCGACTGTGGAGCGATCCTTCTATCAGGATTTGCTGCGTGAGCATGGGGAAAATGTTGTGCTTATCTCAGATCAAACCTATGATCTGATGAGCCATGCGCGGCTTATATTGGTGGCCTCTGGCACGGCTACTCTGGAGTCGGCTATACTGGGTGCTTCCATGATCATCCTCTATAAAATCTCATTTATCTCCTGGCTTATAGCTCTTATGTTGGTGAAAGTTAACTGTATTGGGCTGGTCAATTTGGTGGCTGGAGAGAAGATTGTTCCCGAGTTGGTTCAATACCAGGTTACCGCGAAAAGGGTTGCACGTGAGGCTTACCATATTTTGAGCAACGACCAGCGGCGTCGTAAAATGGCTGGTAAACTGGCCAAGATTCGTCACCGATTGGGAGAAACTGGTGCCTCCCGCCGGACCGCCGAGTTGGCGTTGAACTTGATTGACAAAGGGAGATGACGGGGTGAGCAAAAACACCTCAATGAGAGAGCGAACCGTTCTGTTCTTAATATCTCATCTTGGTGCCCTGTTTATCTTGCTAGTTGGCATAACCTGGCGGTTGCAGATTTTTGGCGATGAGAACATTCACCGCGTTCGGGCAAGAGGGAAAAACGTTATTTACGCTTTCTGGCACGGGCGCATGCTAGCCCTTTGTTACAGTCATAGGCGGCAGAACATTCACATCATGGTCAGCGAACATCGGGACGGAGAGATTATCGCCCGTATAGTACGCCTGCTTGGTTTTGTTACGGTGCGGGGATCAACCACCAGGGGAGGGCAAAAAGCCCTTTTCCAAATCGCCGGGCGCATTGGCATGGGGAAAGACGTGGCCATAACTCCAGATGGACCAAAAGGACCACGTTGGCGCGTTCAGCCTGGTGTGATCGCCCTTGCTCAGCGTACGGGGATGCCTATCATTCCGGCGGCCAACGGTGTTTCTTTCGGCAAAACCCTATTATCCTGGGACAGGTTTGTTATCCCCATGCCCTTTTCAAGAGTGGCTGTTCTGCTGGGATCTCCCATCTGCGTGCCCAGGAAGATCTGCGCAGAAGATGTCGAGGCAAAAAGGGTAGAACTTGAGATGGCTCTTCAGGAGCTAACCCATAAGGCAGACACTCTCTTCCAGAGAACTTGAATTCGGTGAAACATGCTGTTCCTCTATGATGTGGCTTTGTCCATAGCATTGCTGCTTGGTCTTCCATACCTGTTGCCTAAAGTTCTGTTAGGGGGCCACGGTCTGAAAGAAAGGCTAGGACTGTGGCCTAGAGACATATTTGGCAGCGTAAAATCGCGCCCTACTCTTTGGATCCATGCCGCCTCGGTTGGGGAGGTGAACAGTTTGGCCGCCTTTCTTCCGTCGCTGCGGCGAAGATTTCCTGAGCAACTGTTCATCCTCTCAGTTACCTCACGGGCGGGACGGGAGCGAGCCGCTCAATTGAAGGGAGAAATTCAGCGAGTTTTTTACCTTCCCATAGATCTTTCCTTTATAGTAAAGCGAGTCCTGAAAATTGCTAAGCCACAGACCTTACTGCTGGCAGAGACAGAGTTATGGCCTAATTTAATTTTGCAGGCCCGACGAAGGGGCACAAAAGTGGCTCTGATCAACGGCCGGATGTCTGAGCGTAGCTTATCTCGTTATATGTTGTTTAAGGGGCTCATGACTAAAACCCTTGCTTGCATGGAGATAATCTGTGTCCAAACAGATGAGGACTCGCTGAGATTTCGTGCGTTGGGTGCGAAGAGCTCACAAGTTAAGGTTACGGGCAACTTCAAGGGAGATCTGCTGGTCGCTTCCCAGATGCGCGGGGAGCGAGATCTGGTGCGCAGCTCGCTGGGAATACCGGATGGAACGCAGGTGCTGGTGGCTGGGAGCACGCGCCCGGGGGAGGAGGAGAAGATAGCAGAGGCTATTTCAGGAATCATGGCCGACAACGATTTATTCCGAGCAATCGTAGCTCCACGGCATGTGAAAAGGGCAGGAAAGGTGACGCGTATTATACGTGCTAAAGGTTTGAAGGTGCGAAGATACAGTGAACTGGAAGATCTTTCTTGCATTTCATGGAATGTTCTGGTTGTGGACAATATGGGGCAGCTAATGAGACTTTATTCTACAGCCGACGTTGCCTTTGTGGGTGGTAGTTTGTTGCCTTATGGAGGACATAATCCCCTGGAGCCGGCATCCTATGGCATCCCTGTTCTGTTTGGTCCTCATATGGAAAACTGCCGTAAAAGCGCGCGCATGCTTATGGAATCCGGTGGCGCCATGCAGGTGAGGGATGAAACACAGTTGCAGCATGTTGTCTCGCGTATATTCTCCTCAGATGAAGAGCGCAACCGTCGAGGAAAGGCTGCTCTGCAGGTGGTCCTGAAGGGGCAGGGGAGCTCCGAAAGAACAGCTGAAGCATTAGAGGAAATAGCTGTGTAGCTAACCATGAGAATTTCCTTATCTAGCAAATGGCAAAAATTTTGGATGCGAGCGGTCCTGGAAAGAAAAAACGGGTTTTTACCTGCTCTAACGCGTTGTCTATGTTCTTTTGTTGCAGTGCCAGTATCCGTGATCGTTCACCTGCGCAGGGCTCTCTACCGGAACGGAATTTTAAAAGCACACCGCGTAGGAGCCCGGGTTGTCAGCGTGGGAAATATCTCTATGGGAGGAACGGGTAAAACGCCGTTGGTTAACCTGCTGGCCGATAATCTGTCCGGCAGGGGAATAGGGGTGGCCATCTTAACCCGGGGGTATGGACGGACTAGCCGCGGGCATAGGGTTTTGGTAGGCGGAAATGGTAACTGGCAAGATGTAGGGGACGAGCCCCTTATGCTGTCCAGATCTCTGCCAAAAGTTCCCGTTGTGGTGTGTGCAGATCGGATAGCCGGGGGAAAAGTTGCCGTTGATATGTTCCGGCCAAATATCTTGATTCTCGATGATGGATTCCAGCACCTCCGAATGGCCAGGGAAGTGGAACTGGTAGTCATCGATGCCACCTGTCCCTTTGGTAATGGACGGATTTTTCCCGCGGGAACCCTCAGGGAGAAAAGCAGAGCTCTGCGCTGGGCCCAGATGTTCGTTTTAACAAGGGTGAACCAGGCCGATGGTGTTGGAGAGCTGGTGGACTTTCTTCATCAGATATGTCCAAATGCCATTGTAGCTCAGAGCGATTGTGAACCGATTAGCTTACGAGATGTTCATTCCGGTGAGCAACTGGACCTGGAATTCTTGCGAGGAAAGCAGATCCTGGCCATGTCCGGCATAGGAAATCCAAGCTCTTTTGAGCGATCACTTGAGCAAACAGGTGCCCGGCTAATCGAAAGAGTTCGTTTCCCGGATCATCATCCTTATATAAGGGAAGAATTGGAGCAGGTGATCTGTCGGGCTCGTGAGACTGGTGCCCAGTATGTGGTAACCACGGAAAAGGATGAGGTGCGGCTGCCAGTAATAGGAAAGGAGGCAATTCCCCTTCTCTCTCTTGGAATTCGACTCCGGGTAGTATCTGGAGAAAGAGAGCTATGGGAACTTGTCGAAAGGGGGCTTTAAATTGGCCGTGATTTACAATGAGAAAGACGCCAGCTTGGATATCCTGCGCGACAAAAAGATCGCGGTCATCGGGTATGGATCCCAGGGGAGCGCCCAGGCTAATAATTTGCGGGATAGCGGTTTGGATGTGGAAGTAGCAGATTTGCCAGGTAGCCCGGCCTGGAGAAAGGCTCAGCAGGATGGGTTTCATCCTCTAATTGCCCGGGAGGCTGTATCTTTGGCACAAGTAATTCTTGTTCTGATACCGGATCATCTGCATGCCCAGATATGTAAAGATCAGATCTTACCGGGTTTAAAAGCGGGAGATGCCCTTGTTTTTGCCCACGGATTCAGCGTTCATTATCGTCAGGTAATTCCTCCTCAGCAAGTGGACTGTCTGATGGTGGCCCCCAAAGGACCTGGAGTGCTTGTAAGAAGTCTTTATAGCCGAGGTATGGGGGTGATCTGCCTTTTAGCCGTTTTCCAGGATGCCACCAGCCATTCAAAGGAGATTGGGCTGGCCGTGGCCAAGGGTATTGGGGGTACTCGCTCAGGCGTTATCGAGACCACCTTTGCAGAAGAGACAGAAACGGACCTTTTCGGCGAGCAATCGGTGCTATGCGGAGGTTTGACAGCCCTAATCAAGGCGGGTTTTGAAACGCTTTTAGAAGCAGGTTACCAGCCGGAGATAGCTTATTTTGAGTGTCTACATGAGATAAAACAAATAGCCGATATGATCTACGTCCACGGAATCCAGGGAATGCGGAGAAGAATAAGCGAAACTGCTCGCTATGGTGATATCACCAGAGGTCCTATGATCATCTCTAAAGATACCAAGAGGAGAATGGTGCAGATTTTAGAAGATATTCGCAGCGGCCGTTTCTCACAGGAATGGTTGGCTGAAAATCGCGCCGGCAGAGTGAACTATTACAGGTTACTTAACCGTGATTACGAACATCCCTAAGAGATTGTGGGAAATAAATTGCGCTCGCTGATGCCCTGGCTGGAAAAAGTCTGAAAATCCATTGGTTTTCCTGAGGTTTACATAGGCATCCATCAATAAAAAAGGATGTGACATGAACGGTAATGCTAAAAATGTGCTCATCGCCGGAGTGGGTGGACAGGGAGTGCTTTTGGTAAGTGAAATACTATCCATGACCTGCTTGGATATCGGCTATGATGTCAAGAAAAGCGAAGTTCATGGCATGGCCCAAAGAGGAGGCAGCGTTGTCAGTCACGTGCGCTATGGATCCAAGGTTTATTCCCCCCTTATAGAAAAGGGAACTGCCGATGTACTGCTTGCTTTCGAAGAGCTGGAAGCCCTTCGCTGGGTGGAATATCTGTGTCCCGACGGGCAGATCATCCTTAATACGCAGCAGCTGAAACCCATGCCTGTGGCCATCGGCCAGCGAGATTACCCCGATGATATTTTGGCTAAACTTCGCCGAAGGGCAAGACGTGTGATACCTGTGGATGGGGTGAATATAGCCCGGAATTCTGGAAATATCCGCACCTTGAACATAGCTCTTCTGGGCGCTCTGGCAGCCCTGCTGGAGTTAGACGATACCAGGCTGCGTCGAATAATAAAAAAGAAGTTGGCTTCCAAAACGCTGAAGGCCAATCTGACTGCCTTCTCTAAAGGCATGGCCGCTATCGCGGATATAGCGAGATTACAAACTAATCAATAGGACAAAGAGGAGGGTGTGAGATGACCTACAAAATAGCTTTTATCGGTTTCGGTACCGTAGGACAGGGACTGGCCGAAATTCTGATGAACAAAAGGGATCAGTTGCGACGGAAGTATGATTTCGAGTGCTCTGTTGTGGCCATATCGGACATCA
>CBDUWG010000069.1:0-7963 GCA_965370845.1 uncultured bacterium | reverse complement strand
TGCCATGGTCAGCATTGGGTATCAAATATAGCCTGTGAGGATTTTATCAGATGAAAAACACGATGCGGAGTCATCTACAAAGGCTTCTGCTTACCGGTTTGCTCTTCTGTACCTTTGGGATGGCCATGGCCGAGGAGCCGGAGCCCATCAGGATCGACATCGTTTATACCAACGATATCGGTGGCGGTATAGGCACGACGGAAGCCACCTTTATGAACAGAGAGTTCCCGCCCATCGTCGGCGGGGTGGCCACCGCCGCCCGGTACATCTGCTGCGTCCGCGATCAGGCCAGGCAGAAAGGGCATGGGTTACTGCTTCTGGATGCCGGAGACTGTTTTAAGGGGACCCCGGTGGGCATCCTGACCAAGGGCAAGGCGGTCATAGAGGCCATGAACCTGTTGGGCTACGATGCCATGGCCATCGGCAATCACGAGTATGACGAGGGGGTGGAGAATCTGCGCCGGCTGAGCAGGCTGGCCAACTTCCCCATGCTTAGCGCCAACACCCTGGATGCCAAGACCGGAAAGCAGGTCGATTACGCCAAGTCGTACATTATCAAGGAGGTGTGCGGATTGAAGGTGGCCATCATCGGGATCACCACCGCCGACACCCCGGCCTATAGCTTTCCTGAGAACGTCGAGGGAGTAAAGTTTCTGCCGGTTGCTCCGGTGATGGAAAAATACGTCAAGGAGGTGCGGGATAAGGGGGCCGATCTGGTCATCGCCCTGGTTCACGTGGGCATTCCCTATTATGCTGATGAGGGGTGGGCGGAAATCATGAATCGTGAGGCCCGCGGTGAGAAAAAGACCTGGCGGTTGAATGCCATGGAGCTGGCCCATCAGGTGCCGGGGATCGACCTGATGTTCTGCGGACACATCGAGAAGGGCTACCGGGAGCCCTGGGAGCATCCTGCTCATCATACCCTTCTCTTTCAGAACTATGGTCACCTCACCGGTCTGGGGCAGGTGACCCTGGAGATAGATCCACAGACCAGAACCATCTCCGGATACTCTCTTCCCGGGGTGGATGGTGGCCTGATCACCCTGTTTGAAGATGAGTTCTGTCCCCTGGCCGATGTGTGCGTGAAGGTCGATTCGCTCATCGCCGATGCCGAGAAGGGGATGGATGAGCCCATCGGCCGGACGCTGGTAACCTTGCACCGGGGAGATGCAGCCACCAACATAATGGGTTTGTTGACGATGGATGCCGTGAGGGAGAGAACCGAAGCCGATTTCGCCTTCACCAACCTGGGCGGGATCCGCGCCGAGATCACCGAGGGGGAGATCACCCCCCGAGATGTCTTCGACGTGTTGCCCTTCGGCAATCGAGTGGTGGTGATCAGCATGACCGGGGAGTTTTTGAAAAAGATCATGGAGATCCGGGTCAAGGGTCGGCGTGCGGGAGTGATCATGTCCGGGGCCAGGATCGTTTTCAACCGCAGCAGGCCCGATATGGACCGGATCACCACCTTCGAGATCGGAGGTCAGATTCTGGATCCGAATAAGATCTATCGGGTGGCCACTTCTGATTATATCGCCCAGGGCAATATTGGCCTCAGTGTTTTGAAGACCGTGCCCCAGGAGGATATCTATTACACTGGCACTATGACCAGGGATATGGTGGCTGCCTATATCAAGGAGCACAGCCCGATCAGCCCGCGCATTGACCAGCGCTGGAAAGAGGACGATACCGCCGAGATGGACCCGGAGCTCCGGCGAGCCCTGGGTAGCTCGTGAAATAATTTGCGGAAGAGAACAGCGGCCTCCCCGGCCGCTGTCTTTTTTTGCCTGATGAGCCCGGTTTGTGAGAGATCGGGCTTCTCCTTTTCTGGAAGGACTTTGCGTCAGAGATCTCCTGCTCGATGACGGAAAGATAGGGGTGAAAAGCCATGCAAGTACTGGTGATGTATTATTCGCGGACGGGAAACACTAAAAAACTGGCTGAGGAAATAGTCAGGGGTATTCAGCAGGTCGAGGGCGTAGAATATCTGTTGAAGCCGGTGTCCGAGCTTACCAGGGATGATGTTGTGTCCTCCGACGGAATCATCGCCGGTTCTCCGGTGTATTTTGGGACCATGGCCGCGGAGATGAAGGAGATCTTCGATAAATACGTGGACATTCGCCGCAAAATGGAGAATAAAATTGGAGCCGCTTTCGCCACATCCGCCGATCCGTCCGGCGGAAAGGAGACCACGATGATCTCCATCATTCAGGCCATGCTCATCTACGGGATGATCGTCGTGGGGGATCCATTGGATGCCAGCGGCCATTATGGGGTGGCCTGCACCGGGGCTCCCGATGAAAAGACTGCCGGCAATGCTGCCAAGTTGGGGAAGAGGGTGGCGCTGTTAGTCAAAAAGCTGAGGGGTTGAGCGAGAGCCTCAGCAGGGTTTGCACATCGGCCTTATCGACGCGGCGGAGAACTATGGGGATCTACTCGCTGATTTGCTGGATGGCGTCACCAGCGGCGGATTTGGCGAGGGTTGTTTTGATCCGATTCATCTTTTCACCCGGGACAGGTAGAAAAAGGCCAAATACGTTGCAGGAAAGCATTTCTGCTGCGGGCATTATTTGGGTCTGCTGACCCAGGAAATCGCCTCATAGGGCCACCAATTTGGACGAAAAGAGCATCAGAGAGGTTGACTTGGTGAACAATAGCAGTAGCAATTGGCAGGATGGGAAATGCGAAATGAAAGATGTAGAGTGGAAAATGGATCATCAAATTGAAAAAGTCAGCTTGGCTTTTTCGAGTCTCGAATCTCAAGTCTCAGATCTCGACCACTGATCCCCGAATCTCGAACTTCCAAAAACTTCACAAAAGCCCTTGACATCCACACATCCCATGGGTATATTTGAACGATTCTGAAACCATGAAACCACCGGAAAAGAACGCCCCGGGAGGTGAGCAGTGCCATGAAAGGTCTTCTTACCCTGTTTGTCATAGTTGGTCTTGTTTTCGCCGCTGGCTCCGCTCGTGCCGGTGTGGTGATCAACGAGGTGATGTACTATCCCAGCGCCGACAGAGGCGATGACGACCTGCAGTGGATCGAGCTGTATAATCCAGGTGCTGAGGACATGGACATCGGCGGCTGGATTTTGGCCAACCATCCCCTGATGGGTTTTTCCAAAAGCCGCGATCTGATCTTTCCAGAGGGGACCATCGTTCCTGCCAGCGGATATCTGCTGCTGGTCAACGATCTGGACGACAGCAAAGATCACGACGGGGAGTATTTTGCCGGCCATTGGACCGTGCCCGCAGGGGTCCAGGTTCTGGACTATGGCCAGGATTTTCCCCAGTTGAGCCTAGGCCAGGAAGGGGATGATCTTCACCTGTCGGCGGATGGACAGAAAGATGTGGACGTTATGTGGTACGGAGATGGTGGGGAGATAGGGAGTGGGGCAGCGTCCGGTGTCTCACAGGGGTCCAGCCTTGGTCGAAATCCCAACGGGCACGACACGGACGATCCGGCAACCGATTTCATTCAGTTCACTCATCCCACTCCAGGAGCTTCCAATCAGAGTGCACCGGTGACTCAAAGGTCAACCTGGAGCAAGATCAAGCTGTTGTTCCGTTGAGGAAAGGCATGTAAGATCGAGAAAATTGAGCCGCAGAGAAGTGGGTTTCTCTGCGGTTTTTGTATTCCTGGGATGGCCCGACCTTTCTTTTATGAAAGGTATTCAGATCTGAATTATCGTGACTATGAAGGATAGGCGAACCGTCTGCTTTTCGCCAGCATCCGGTTTTAACACGAGCCTCGAGCATCGATATGTGATGCATGATGAGCATCGCCATCTCAAGAAGAGTGGTGGATGTATTGTAAAGGAGTCTCATATGCGGAAAAAGCGTCTTCAGGGCAAAAAAATCCCCCGCCGGGAGTTCCTCAAAAAAGGTGCCCAGGGCAGCGCCATTCTGGTTGCCTCGCCTATGATCCTGAGGGGAGTCTTGGGGTCTGTGGTCGAGGCCTCCGGGGGTGAGGTTATGTTAATTCACGATCTGGGCCGGAGAGATCTGGAGCAATTGCTGGAGATGGCCCTGAGTCGCGGGGGAGATTACGCTGAGATCTTCGCCGAACGCAGGGCGTACACCCGGGTGAATCTGGAAGAGGATAAGCTGAAGAATATCGAGTATAAGATCCGGCAGGGAGTGGGCGTCCGGGTCATTGCCGACGGTAAAAGCGGCTACGCCCATTCCGACGATCTGAGCATGGAGAAACTGAAAGAAACAGCCGCAGTGGCCGCCTATATCGCCTCCGGTACCGCCGGACCGGCCCGCAAAGATCTCATGTCCGGGGACAGGCCGGATAAATACTGGCGGACCCGAGAGCCGCTGGATGGTGTGCCCGAGAGCCAGAAGGTAGCTTTGGCCTGGCGGGCCAACAGGACGGCCCGGGATTATGACTCCCGGGTGGCCCAGGTGCGCATCGTGTATTACGACCAGTTTCGGGACATCGTGGTGGCCAATTCCCGAGGGCTATGGGCTCAGGATCGTTCCCCGCAGTGCTGGATAATGGCCAGCGTGGTGGCCCAGGAGGGGGGCATCCGTCAGAGCGGTTTCAAGTCCATGGGCGGACGCGTGGGATATGATTTCTTCGCCAAGAACACGCCCGAGGACATGGCCAGGGAAGCGGCCCGCCAGGCTGTGGACATGCTGGCCGCCAGGGAGGCTCCCTCGGGACAGATGCCTGTGGTCCTCGCCGCCGGCAGGGGCGGAACCATGTTCCACGAGTCCATTGGCCATGGTCTGGAGGGCGACGGGATCTTCAAGAAGCTCTCCCACTACTCCGACAAGCTGGGTCAGCGGGTGGGCTCTGACCTGATCACCGTGCTGGACGATGCCACCCTGATGGGTAAGCGGGGCAGCCTGACCATAGACGATGAGGGGACGCCCGGT
The DNA here is from genome assembly GCA_965370845.1 of uncultured bacterium. Lineage (GTDB taxonomy): Bacteria > SM23-81 > SM23-81 > SM23-81 > SM23-81 > DAOVRJ01. The sequence goes on along the minus strand of CBDUWG010000069.1, from coordinate 3,073 downwards.
CAGCGGAAAGTGCTCATCGAGAAGGGCATTCTCAAGAGGTTCATGCACGACAACCTCAGCGCCATGCAGTTGAAGGTTGAATCCACCGGAAACGGCCGCCGGGAGAGTTTCCGGGATATGCCCATCCCGCGGATGACCAACACCTTTTTGGCCCCCGGCCAGGATGACCCCCAGGAGATGATCCACACAGTGGACAGTGGTTTGCTGGTCAAAAGTATCAGCGGGGGGCAGGTGCATACCATGACCGGGGAGTTCGTCTTCCGGGTCAGCGAGGGTTACCGGATAGAGAAGGGCAAGGTCACCTATCCCGTGCGCGATGCCATCCTCATCGGCAACGGGCCGGAGGTGATGCAGAAGATCGACCGGGTGGGCCCCAACCTGGACTTCACCCTGGGATTCTGCGGCAAGGCCGGCCAGACAGCCGCCGTGACCGAGGGGGCACCGGAATTCCGCGTCTCGGCCATAACCGTGGGAGGCACAAAGGCCTAGATTCGGGCCGAGTCTATGAGGAGATTAAGCCAACGTAAATCAGTCAGGTGGAGATAAAATGGCATACGAAGATTTGGCGCAAAAGACAGTGGAAAAGGCCCTGAAGGCCGGGGCTACGGCCGTGGAGGCCTTCGTCAGCACCGGCCAGGAGCTGTATGTGGAGAATCGCGACCTAAAGGTGGAGATCATGAACCAGGCCACATCCAAGGGCGTTGGTCTGCGCATCGTCATCGATGGTAAGATGTCCTTCGTCTGCTCCACGGATTTTTCCACGGCGGCACTGGACACTCTGGTCAAAAAGGGCGTGGCCCTGGCCGCCGAGGCAACCGCGGACGAGTTCAATGTCTTTCCACAGCCCAACCAGATGGAGCTCCGCGACCTGCATATCTACGACCCGGAGATGTTCGACATGTCCATGGAGGAGCGGATTCACCTCATCCAGGAGATAGAGCGAGTAGCTCTGGCCAAGCACCCGCTGGTGGTCAGGATAGACAACTCCTGGATAACCAACGTAGTGGGGGAAACGACTATTGCCAACAGCCATGGATTGATCCATTCCTACAAGGATTCCTGGTGCGATTTCGGGATTGGTGTGGTGGCCGAGGGCAATAACGACCAGCGCAGCGGCTGGGGGTACTCGTATGCCCGGTCCTTCAAGGACCTGCCCGGCCTTGAGGAGCTGGCCAATACGGCCGTCAAACGGGCCGTGGCCGTGCTGGGCGCCAAGCCGGTGCCTACCCAGGCGGCCCCGGTGGTCTTCGATCCCCGGGCGGGAGTAACCTTCCTGCGGGGCATTGCCGGAGCTATCAACGGCGACACGGTTTACAAAAAGTCATCTTTCCTGGTGGATATGATGGACCAGAAGATCGGTTCCGACCTGGTGACCATCCTGGACGACGGTCTGCTAAATAAGGGATTGGGCAGCGCGTCGGTGGACGATGAGGGGGTGCCGGCACAGACCAAGGTTATCGTGGATAAGGGAGTGCTCAAGAGCTATCTGTACGACACCTCAACGGCCAAGAAGGCCGGGACCGTCTCCACTGGGAGCGCCCGGCGGGGATCCTATGAGCGCCGCCCGGGCATCGGGACGTCCAACTTCTATTTGCAGAAGGGCCAGATGTCCCCGAAAGAGATCATCAGCAGCGTCAAGAACGGTTTTTATGTCATGAGCACCATCGGCCAGGCCGCCAACGTGGTCACCGGCGACTTCTCTGTGGGGGCCACCGGCGTGTGGATCACCAACGGCGAGCCGGCCCAGCCCGTGGCCAGGGTGACCATCGCCGCTAATATGCTGGACATGCTCAAGAACATCGATGCCGTGGGCAAGGACCTGGTCTTCGACCGGAGTACCGTGTGTCCGACGTTCCGCGTGGCCGAGATGATGGTGAGTGGGACGTAGGGTTTGATGACAATATGGTGCTAGAAAAGCCGTCGATGCATTATCGGCGGCTTTCTTTTATGAGCAAAGGGGGTTGGGTCCTGCCTACTGTCAACTGCCTACTGCCATCATGGAAGGAATGGAAAGAGAATGGAATCCGCCTTCGGCTGAATGCGCTTGATGGGCCAGACCTATAGCTCCGGCACAGCGAAACCGCCGGGCGTTCCTGTCTCCGGGGTGATGTCGCCTTCTATCCAGGAATACAAAGCAGGCCGCGAGTCGTATTCGGTGTGCCAGATATCAATAACCTCACCCAGTTGGACCCATTGGATGAGGCCTGAATCTGTATATGGGGCGTAATCGATTATCTTCTGACGATACTGGTCAATACATCCAGGATTGGAGACCAAGTTGATCTGGGTGATCATGATGGTCTGGGTGTATATTTGGTCCTCGTTTAGCTCTCCAGCAGCTTGCAGACTCAGGAGGCTGTCCAGGCCTTCCCAACGAGGCTTGAAGCCTCCGATGTAAGGCAATGGGGCTTGGCTATCGTGGGATAGGAAGTGGAAGTTGTCCTGGGGTTTCCATATCCCGGAAATCCACAGGCTATCCTCATTTTGATGCAGGATTGTTGCGCCACCCCACAAGAGCTCGGCTTTCCAGTCAAATTCGTACTCCCAGCCGTGAAGGGTATCTCTTAAGTACTCCAGCTTGGAGGAGGTGGGAGGAAAGCAGATGAAACCTCCCACGATGTTGGAGGTCTCGACCCCCAGGCTATCTATAAGATACGCTACGTCAGCCATGTTGTAACTACTTTCGTGGGCGTGGGGGTCGATTCCGAATCCCAGGTCATCCTTAAGGAAACGGAGAAAGTTTTTCTTGTTTGTGGACACGGTCCCAGTGTCGTACATAGCAGCGGCAAGCAGGAAGTTCCAATTACACTCCTTAACTACCTAACGCTGGAGTTCACCTGCCGGTGAGAAGGACCAGCGGAAAACCGCTTAGCTGAAACGACTTGTTAAACCGCCTTCTATCATGATTCTAACGATTGAATTTACGCACTTGTTTGTTAGTCATAGGATAAACGAGTTTCCTTATCCACTAATGTTGTTTGAATAATTTTTTGCCACTCGGGATCATCCCATGTTCCTAACTGATCGTGCATATTGAGGTATTTTTGAGGTATAGGATGAGTGCCATAAACGA
>CBDUWG010000068.1:0-7967 GCA_965370845.1 uncultured bacterium | reverse complement strand
AAACGGCTTCGGGGGCGATGTCGCCTATTGCGAGCCGGTGGCGCAAAGCGCCACGCGGGCTGCAGCTAGGGGGACACCTCCCCCTCATAAAACATCATTTTAAATTGCAAAGTGTAAATTTTAAAGTGAAAATTGAAGTACAAAATCAATCAATGGTTGACAGTTTATCGATGAGTTCATGCTAAGTCAATTTAATATTTGATATTTACATTTTACAATCTGCAATGTAGGCACCGCCAGGTGCCGCTGAAACAGAGGACGGGGGGACTTGAATCCTCGAATCCTATTTTTTAACACGGACACGATTCACAATAAATTTCACAAGGCAATTTACTGATGGCTGCTGAGAAAATCGCCCATTACGAAATCAAAGAGCTCATCGGACGGGGAGGCATGGGCGCTGTTTTTAAGGCTGTGGATACCCGTCTGAGCAGGACGGTGGCCCTGAAGATCCTCACCGCCATGGATCTTCCCGAGGATGAGATGAGGGAGAGGTTCCTGCGGGAGGCTAGGGCGGGCGCCCTGCTGAATCACCCGGGAATCGTCACCATCTACGATGTGGGCGAGGATCAGGGCCAGCAGTACATCGCCATGGAGTATGTTGAGGGCCGAACCCTGCGCCAGCTGCTCCAGAAGCATCGGCCTGACCCGCTGGAGGTAATAGACATAGTCATGGCCACAGGTCAGGCCCTCAGTTCTGCTCACGCCAGCGGCATCATTCACCGGGACATCAAGAGCGACAACATCATGGTTACAAAGGATGGACAGGTAAAGGTGATGGATTTTGGCCTGGCCAAGATCCAGGGTGCCTCCGTGCTAACCAAAGAGGGAGAGATCATGGGCACCGTGGCCTACATGTCGCCGCAACAGGCCACCGGCGAGGCAATCGATCATCGCAGCGACATCTTCTCTCTGGGAGTGATCCTGTATGAGCTGTTGACCGGCCAGCGGCCATTCACCGGCGATCAGGAGATCGTCGTAGTCTTCTCCCTGCTCAACGAGGAGCCCATGGGTGTCAGGGAACTGAACCGGGAGGTGCCTCAGGAACTGGAGCAGATCGTCTTCAAAGCTCTGCGCAAGGAGCCCCAGGACAGATACCAGCAGATGGATCAGATGGTGGAGGATCTGGGGAAACTACGCCAGGCCATGATGGCGGGAGGTGAAGCCACACTGGCGGAGCTGGAGCTGGTGGCTGCCGAGGAGCTGGCCGTCGAGGAGGAGCGGGAGTTCCAGGCACAGCTGGTGGGCCGGGAGGAGAAGTTGGCGGCGCTGAAGGAGCTTCTTCATCGTGCCACTCTGGGCGAGGGGCAGACGGTTTTTATCTCCGGGGAGGCGGGCATCGGCAAGACCAGGTTGGTGGGAGAGCTGGCCAAGCACGCCAAAACCAAGAAGATTCGCACCCTCACCGGGCACTGCCTGCACAAGATGAGCAGCTATCCCTATCAGCCGTTCGTGGAGATTATCCAGGAGTACTTTCAGATAAAAGGTGTGCAGGGTGTCCAGAATTTAGAGGTGTTTCTGGAGAAGAAGGCACCGGAACTGAAAGCCCAACTCTCGGTGCTGAAGATCTTCCTCAACCTGGAGGGCCATGAGAAGGCCAATGTGGTTAACCGGGAGGAGCTGTTGCAGACCATCAACAGGCTCATCGAACGGGTGGCCGCCGAGAGACCGTTGATTCTGTTCGTGGACGATCTGCAGTGGGCCGATGAGGACACTCTGAGCCTGTTCCACTTCACCTCCCGATGGATACGCCGGGCAAAAGTGCTGTTGGTGGGCACCTACCGGCCGGAAGACCTGAGCCTGCCCGGGGACGAGAGCTCGCGGCTATTGCCCCGGGTGAGCCAGGAGATGAACCGCGAGGGTCTGGTTCGCCAGATATCTCTGGAGAGGCTTCGCGGCGAGCATCTGGTGCCCATGGTGGGCTCGCTATTTGCTGGCGCGGAGTTCGGGGAGGATTTCTACCAGGTCCTTTTCGCCGAGACGGAGGGGAACCCCCTTTTCGTTCTGGAGACTCTGAAGCTGATGAGGGCGGAGGGAATGATCTACCGGGATGATGACACCTTCCACCTTCGGGAAAGCTCACAGAACCTGGCCATTCCCTCCAAGGTGCACGATGTCATCAAGCGCAGGCTTCAGCGATTGAACGAAGAGGAGCGGGAGATCCTGGAACTGGCCTCCGTGGAGGGTGAAGTATTCGATTCGGCAACCGTCGCCGAGTGCCTGGACCTCAACCGCATTCAACTGCTCAAGAAGCTGCAGCGCCTGGAACGGGAGCATCACGTCATCCACACGGTGGAGCGTCGCTATCGGTTCGATCACGCCAGAATTCAGGATCTGCTCTATCAGGAGATCCTTCCCGAGCTGCGCCTGGAATATCACCTGCTGGTGGGAGGGCATCTGCGGGACCACTTCTCCGAGGACGAACAGGTGATCCCCCGAATTGCTCACCACCTGGTGGAGGGCGGAGATCTGAAGGGAGCATTGCCCTTTTTGATCAAGGCCGGAGAGAGGGCCAAGCGGGTTTTCGCCAACGCCGAGGCTGTCGGCCATTTTGAGAGAGCTCTGCAGATCTCCGGGCAGCTTTCCTTCAAAGATGAGCGGGAGAGAACCGCCTACCTGGCGAAAGTTCAGGAGAACCTGGGAGACATCTACGCCCTCACCGGCAAACATCATCAGGCGGTGGAGTCCCTGGCCAGTGCCCTGAAGCTGGATGGGCTATCCGGAAATGTATGTTCGCGTCTCCAGCGGAAGACCAGCGGCGTTCTGGAGCGACAGGGGAAGTACGATGAGGCGCTTGCCGCCCTGCAAAGGGCTCAGGAAGCTGTGGGGCACATGGTTGAGGAGCCGAGTGGACGCAGGGAGATGGGCCGCATCTCCATCGATCGGGGAGCAGTGCGCTACAAGATGGGTGAGCTGGAGAAGGCGAAGGAGGAGATCCAGAAGGGACTGGCCCTTCTGGAGGGGACTGAAGCCTTGGGGCATCAGGCAGCGGGCTATCACTACCTGGGGGTGGTCAGCCGCAGCCGGGGAGATTACCAGCGGGCTGTCCAGATGCATCGGCGCAGCCTGGAGCTGCGCGAGAAAACAGGAGACCGCTGGGGGGTTGCCCTCTCCTACAACAACCTGGGTATTGCTTACAAGAATCAGGGCAAGAAGGAGGAGGCCGCCCAGATGTACCAGCGCTGTCTGGAGATCTTCGAGCAGATCGGCTACAAACTGGGGGTGGCCGGTCTGTACAACAATCTTGGCAGCCTGGCCCAGGACCGGGGCGACTACCAGAAGGCCAGGGAGATGTTCCAGCGCAGCCTGGAGATCCGCGAGCAGATCGGCAACCGCCATGGGGTGGCCATGTCCCTGACAAACCTGGGCCTGGTATGTCTGGAATCCGGTGATCACGCCGGGGCATGTGACATTTTAAGCAAGAGCCTCGAGCTACAGAAGGAACTCGGCCTGGGTGATTTCGAGTCCATTACCTGCAGTTATCTGGCTCAGGCCTGTGCCCATCTTGGTCAGCTCGACAAAGCGGAGAAGATGGTCGATGAGGCGGTGACCCTGGCGGCGGGAGCGGGTCAGAAGAGCAACGAGGGCCTGGCCAGAATGGTCTGGGGGGAGGTGCGGAGACGGATGGCCGTCGAGGCCGAGGGGGCCGAGAGGGAAAAATTGTTGCATGTGGCGGGGCTGGAGCTGGAGAGGAGCCTGGTACTATTCCAGGAGTTGGGCATGGAACAGGAGATGGGCCGCAGCCTGTTGGAGATATCCCGGCTGCACCGCGAGGCCGGGCGCGTTCCTCGGGCTCGGGAGGCCGCCGGAAAAGCCCGGGACATCTTCCAGAAATTAGAGGCTCAGGGCGATCTGCGACAGGCAGAGGAGATTCTGGATTCTCTTCAGGGCAAGACATGAAATTCGGGGACTGATCAGATCCCCGGGAATTAGGATCTCTCCAGGATCAAGCGATTCGATTTTCATGTGCGCTCACGGATTCACCGCCATGGAGGGCGGTTTTTCTTCTTCTGGCGATTTCAACGGTCGTGAAATTTTAGGAAACTTGGAATGAGCAAAATCGTAGGATGAATGATAGATCACTCTGATAAAAGAAAGGGATCGTTCACCTAAACGGGAGGGAACGGAATGAAGCGGAACACTTTCGTCATCGGTCTCATTGCGATTCTGGCTCTGCTGGCCATCGCTGCGGTCTCTCAGGCCCAGATGATCAACACCACCCTGAAGAACGGTATGACCGTGGTGATCAAGGAAAATCACGCCGCCCCGGTGGTAACGGTGGTGGCCTATGTCCGGGCTGGTCATATCTTCGAGGAGGAATTTCTGGGAGCAGGAATCTCCCACTACTGCGAGCACCTGGTCCACTGCGGCACCACGACCAAGAGGTCGGAGGAGGAGTCAGATGAGTTTCTGAACATCCTGGGTGGGGCCTCCAACGCCTACACCACCAGCGATCACACCGCCTATTACATCTCCACCTCGAAACAGCACTTGGAGACAGCCATAGATCTGGTCTCCGACTGGGTGCTGCACTGCGTCTTCGAACCTGGAGAGGTGGATAGAGAACGCGGGGTGATCACCCGGGAGATCGAGATGGGCGAGGATGAGCCCCGCCGGAGGATCGGCAAGCTCTACAACGCTGCCATATTCGTCAAACATCCGGAGCACCATCCTACCATCGGCTACAAGGACGTGTTCCTGGAACTCACCCGCGACGATCTGGTCACCTATTACAACCGCATGTATGTGCCCAACAACATGATCTTGGTCATCACCGGAGATGTGGACGCCCAGGAGACACTGGGGCTGGTGAAGAAGTATTGCGCAGATGCGAAACGGGAACCTCTGCGCCAGATCTATCTGCAGACCGATCCCCAGCAGATGGGCACCCGGCGGGTGACCGACGAGATGGATATCGAGACCACCTACATGATGATGGGCTGGCGCACCGTGAAGGTCACGCATCCGGATCTCTATGCCCTGCACCTGCTTGAGGACATCCTCAGCCGCGGGGAGAGCTCCCGGCTGGTCAAGGCGGTGCGGAACGAAAAACAGCTGGTCAACACCATCAGCGCCAGTTCGTATAATCCCTGTTACGATGCCGCCGATTTCACAGTCCTGTCCAGCCTGGACATCGAGAACGTGAAAAAGGCCGAGGAGGCCGTTTTAGAACAAATGCACCGCTTGCGGGATGAGCTGGTGGCGGTGGAGGAGCTGGAGAAGGCAAAGAATCAGCGCGTTAGCGACCAGGTCTTTTCCAACCAGACGGCAGAAGATCAGGCCATGCAGATCGGCCAGGATCTTATCCGGGCGGGCAACCCCCTGTTCAGCGAGGCTTATCTGGAGAGGATCAGGGAGGTCACGCCCGAGGACATCCGCCGGGTGGTGCGCACATATTTTCGCGATGATGCCATGACCGTGGCCGTGCTCAGGCCCACGGGGACAGAGATGCCCGCCGAGGAAGAGAAGCGGGCCGCGACGGTGGATGCCGCCGGCAAGGTGAATAAAGTGGTCCTGGACAACGGGCTTACGCTTCTTGTGAAAAACAACCCTAACTTTCCACTGGTCTCCATACACGCCTATCTAAAGGGCGGTGTACTCTATGAGAACCAGGAGGACAACGGTCTGTTCAATTTCACCGCCCGGATGCTGCGCCGGGGCACCAAGAAGCGCACCGCCGAGGAGATCGCCGAGGAGATCGATACCATGGGCGGGAGGATCGGATCCTCGGCGGGCAACGATCTCACCCATGTCTCCGTGGAGGTCCTCCGGGAGCACATGGAGGAGGGCCTGGGTATCTTTGCCGACATGCTTCAGAATGCCGTTTTCGACGCCGAGGAAACGGAAAAGGTGCGCAAGCTCCTGTTGGCCCAGATCGATCGGCAGAACGACGACTGGAGAACCCAGTCGGAGGTCTTCTTCCAGAAGACCTTTTTCCGTGAGCACCCCTACCGTTTCGTGCCTGTGGGCAACGAGGCCAGTGTGGCGGCTCTGACCCGAGAAGATCTACAGGAAGCATACAAGCGGTATTATGTGTCCAACAACATGGTCCTGGCTATCTTCGGGGACATCGATCTCCAGGAGACAGAGAACCTGGTGAAGAAGCAATTCGGCAGGATGAAGTCAAAAGAGGTTATCTTCCCCGAGGTTCCCTCTGAGCCTCCTCTGACGGCCAACATCACCGATGAGCTGATCACCGACCGGCAACAGACGGTGATCTACATGGGCTATCCGGGAATGAAACTGGGAGACGCCGACTGGCACGCTATGCGGGTCATCGACGGAATCACCTCGGGGATCGGCTATCCCGGCGGCTGGCTGCACAACACCCTCCGGGGCAACCAATTGGTCTACTTCGTCCATGCCTGGAACGACGCCCGCTCTGATCCCGGCTACTACGCCATCCAGGCGGCCACCAGCCCGGCCACCGCGGACACCGCTCTGCAGATCATCCTGGAGAAGCAGGAGCTGATCAAGCAGGATGCTTACACCGACGACGAGCTGGAACAGGCCAAGACCGGCTGCATCGTCATGCAGGGTCTGTACCACAACCAGACCAACTCAGCCCAGGCCTCCCAGGCGGCCAGCGATGAGATTCGCGGCCTGGGCTATGACTGCTCGGACGACTTCGAGGAGCTGATCAAGGCCGTGACGCGGGGGGACATCGGCCGGGTGGCGAACCAGTATTTTCAGAACTATGGGTTGATATTGACGAGACCGGAGGGTTGATACTCGTTTATCGAGATTCGAGAATCGTTAAAAGAAAAAACCGATCCTGGATGCTAGATTCTGGATCCTGGATAAAGGCTATGTTAACAGGCCGCTGTTTTCCAGCTTCTCACTGTCTGCTGCCTCCTGCCGACTGGACCTTCAAAGCTCGTTTGTCGGCCTCGAAACTTAAAAACCGATCCTGGATGCTGGATTCTGGTAAAACCTAATACAGGTAGAATTTAGCGAGTAGAACTGAGCATCGAGGATCAAGGATCGAAGATTCATTATTCTAGAGAATTTTAAAACAGATAACCGAAATACTCCGGCAACAGAAACAAAGATATTTGCCAGCAGATAAAAAACTTCTTACATTATGGGGAGAATCCATTTTCTCCCCATTTTTCATGCTCTCAAGAGACCATAAAACCATATGAAATGATGAAATCGCCACATCGCATTATCATAAGTCTCTTCGCCGCACTGGTCCTGCTAAGCACCTCCTGCGCCCGTGTTACCCCGGAAGCCCACCGACAGGCTCGCCGCCATTATCAACAGGGGCTGGAGCTGTACCGGCTGGGTGAAGTTGAGAGTGCCGTGTGGGAGCTGGAGCAGGCCACCTGGCTGAACCCCCGCCTGGCTCCGGCCCACGACCTGCTTGGCCAGATATACGTGCGGCGGGGTGACATTCGGGGACGCTGGCTGGCCAGTACGAGTTGATATTGACGGTGATCGACATGAATAGCGGCCAGCGGGCCGAGCGAGAGGTGGAGTTTGTGTTGGTGGAGTAATATCGTGAATCGTGGACGTGTGGAAGCGTGCAAGCGTCAATAGGGATTGTAGGGGCACGACATGTCGTGCCCATTTTAATGAATGGAAAGGGTTCGATTAAATGTAGGGGCGAGGTTACCTGGCCCTTAAATTTTTTATGGTCATAGGATGAGTCAGATTTTTGGGTAGAGGTGGGGACCCTGGAACCCTTGACCCCTTGAAACCTAGGGCTTTGGGGATGGGAGGGGGATGTTTCCCCCTCGCTGCAGCCAGCGTGCCCTGGGGCCACTGTAGAATACTTCCGCTGGGAGCTCTCAGCAATAGTGAACAACATAATTAAAAGGGATACCTGTATACCCTCTGATGTGGCCCCCAATGCAAAATGAAAAATGCAGAGTGAAAATTGCAAATTGATCTTGCACCTACTACTTGCTCATCTATGATCTTGAGGGTTTGACTCTCATTTTGCACTTTTCAATGCGCCATTT
>CBDUWG010000067.1:0-7976 GCA_965370845.1 uncultured bacterium | reverse complement strand
GACGGTTCCGGCGGAGCAATGTTTGACCCACAGTTGCATGGGCGAGGCATCGCCATCGGTTACCTCCACGACCTGGGCGGAATTCGTGAAAGAACCGGTAATCCAATCCGGCAAACCGCTGGCCCGTTTGTCGTATCCCACGTAAACATCAGCGTCGATGTTGATGTCAAAGATTAAGAATATCTCATCAGCGTTCATTTTATCATCGTTGGCCGTCTTGATCCACAGCAAATCCCCTTTTCCCTCTGGCATATTGAGGATGGTATAGGTCCGGTCGATGTAGTATTCATCGCCCACCTGGAGATACTCATCTTCATAGCCGGGACGGTTGATGTTGGTTATCACCAGCTGAAGCTGGAATTCATACATATACGTGCTGTTTGGCGGGATGGTGTTCGGCTCGACAGCCCGATCTCGCACGTTATTGATGGTCATGGTGTATGTGATCCCTTCCTCGTGCGGACTGGTGATTAGCTCTACCGTCAGCAGATCGCTCTGCAGATCAGCCGAGAGAACTGCCACACCGTGATTAATCTGGTAGTTGGACATCTCTTCGGCCGACAACTCCTCCACCGGCTCGCTGAAGACCACTTCCAGACCAGTTGCTCCGGTGATGCTTACGTTGGAAACAACTGGCGCTACGGTATCAGCCAGGGTTCTAAAGGTTCCCGTTGCTGCCGTAAGGCTCAGGTTTCCGGCATTATCCTTGGAGTAGACAGCATAAGCGAAGGCCGTGTTCTCCGGCAATCCCGAGTCCTCATACTCGGCTGCCACAGATGTCCCTATGGGCGTCGAGTCCCTGAAGATCGAATAGGAGGAAGCACCGTCCCCGTCGCTGGCCAGGGGCGGGGGCGTCCAGGCCATAGAGACGCTGTGTTCCTTCACATCGGTGGTGTGCAAATCTGTGGGCGGATTGGGCGGGATAGTATCTTGGACTCCATACTCCTCGGTGAGATAATAGCAAAACCGGGGAACCGTTTTGGTCACCTGGGAGAACCACTTGGGATCGGTCGTAGCCCCGCAGTGATTGATTTGGATGTCTAAAGAGGAAATGGCTTTGTCGATATAGTCGATGTTGCCCGTCTGTTCATAGGCAAACCCCAGGGGTCCCAAGTTGAATCCTGCCCCCTCTTTGCCATGGCCCTCATACCAATCACCGTAGTCCGGGTCGTAGCCATAGAAATACTGGCCGTTCCATAGATTGGTCCGGGAGGGATCGCACATCCAGGCGACGCCCCGAAGGACATCGTCCCGGGCCACGGTATCTCCAGTAATCTCGAAATATTGACGTAGCGCGTCCCAGGCCTGGCAGGCCTGCCAGGAACATCCCCCATAGTTAATGGATTGGAACTTCAAACCATCGTCGCAGTCACAGCCGAAAGATCCCCAGATCGCCCATTCCTCTGGGTGGTCCGGGCTGATGTTTTGATGTTCATGGGTCTTCCTCGCCAGTGTATAGGCCGATGCTTTTAGAGAACCATCCATATCGCCCAGATGATAAACCCCGTTATTCAGGTAGCTCTCATCCCCTGAGGCTTCATAATAAGCCATCAGAGCTTGCATGCCCATTCCCAACCTGCGGGGCCCACAGAATATGTAATCCCTTTGGTACCGCAGGGCAGAATTACGTACATAATCGGCCTGCATCTTTCCGCCGTAGAGAGATTGACGGTCCCCGGTGAAAAAATAGTGGTAGATGAGGCCGGGGCCTTTCAAAGAGATGTCACCCATGAAATCGGTATCATAGCCCAAGGCGTGGTTGTTATTGGGCAATCGGCGGGCGGAGCCCACGAAGGCCTCCCGCAAGCTTCCCGGCTCCACATCGCCCATATGATAGACGATGTCAACATCCCGATAATGCCGACACTGATCCACGGCCAGATCAAAGTAGTCCAGGACAACGTTTCGACAGAACTGCATGAACAGAGAATACGGCGTGTCGTACTGCATATTGGACCACTCGGACTGATAGCTATCACCGTAGTTCCACATTCCGTACTCATTCTTGGCCGACCAGTAGCTACTCTCGCGGTTCTGTATGATGGTGTTGAACATCGTCTCGACCTTCTCTTCCCAATCCTGCACGATCCAACGATACTCGGACCGTATTAGGGAAATATCCTTGGGGGGCATCTTGCCAAAAACCTCTGCGGAGCAGTACCACTCGGTGGGAGCTATGGCATACAGGGGGTTCTCCAGTGAGCACATAACATCTCCTGAGTTGGCGGCCTCATGGTCTCCCGGATGAAAAAAGTAGTAGACCTCGTGGGTTTTGGCCGCCCCGCAATAGATGATGTCCGCCGCCGTCCAGGGATCGTCGGGATTGATGGGAAAAGAGGGATAATATTCGGGAATTATCCGTACCCAGATCTCGCCATCGGCCCCTACATCGATTCCCTTGGGGTGATGCTGCCAGAATTGCCTGATGCCCGTGGTCAGACCCCAGCGAGAATCGCTGATGTCCGCCCAACCTCTGGCCCGACTCCCCGAACCCGATCCGCTGCCCCCGATGAGATAGTGAAGGTCATCGGGAGTAACCGTGCCATAGGCGTAGATATATGCGTTCTGATCTCCGCTCAGGCTTCCGCTATGCACGGTACCATCGCCACCGAAGGCATAGCTGGTGGCGCCCTGCAGATTGATGTGGCTGCGCAGAGAGATGTCCTGAACATTCACATAACTCTCTGGAGGTGGTGGGGGTTCCCAGTATGCGCCGATGCTGGTGCTCTGGCGATTGTAGAAGGTGTAGTGAACACGCACGAAGCTCTGACCCGAATAGGCGTGAATTCGAATGGTAAAATCCAGCCCTCTTTCACCGCTTGCGTCGCGATGCCACCCCTCGGCCAGGATGACCAGACGCAGAGGCCCCTCTTCCTCTAGCTCAACGGTGATATCTCCATCCAACGAGGAGTAAAAGTGTTGACCGGAATCGTAAGTAACGATAGCACCGTCTTGAGAGTGGGGCGAGATCATTTCTTCATCCGCTTCGAAATCGCCATTTTCATTTAGATCAAGCCAGAGGCGCTGAAAAAGGTTAAAGTCCGTTTTGCTGACGACAAACTTCAATGGTCCCGTCTTCACAACGATGCTATCAACATCCTCACTGGCCGTCAATGGCGTACCTGAAGCGCTCCCCGTGCCATCGGAGAGGTAATAGGTGGACCTTCCGTAGGCAGAGACATCTGCCTGAAAATCGCACAACAGCCATTTCACGCTGCCATCTTGCCAGTAAGAAAGAGCTTTAAACTGAGCCGGCACACCGGCGATCTGCACATCCTGGTCGGAGTAAATGGTACCCCTGGGAAAGGGAACGCCCATCGTCAGGGGTGTCTCCGTTCTGCTGTGTCCGGCCCGTTCATCCACGCTGAGCTCCACTTGAAAACAGGAACTTCCTTGGGCCCAAGACAAAAGCGCCCAACAACAGAAAAAAACTGCCCACAGCAACTTCGTTCCCTTTTTATGTGTCATGGTATCTTCACCGACTTTCTACCATACAGGATGGAATCTTTGTCTCTTCGCTTTCCAGATATTCGAAATTGCTCCAAAAATATAATAAATCGCAATTATCATGCCAACCTGCTACCGAGAAGCGGGTTCATCGACCCTGATATTTATCTACCCTCAATCTCCACGTATGAGGAACTTTTCCTCTGACCAGTCTGAGCTCCCACAAATAGGAAACAAACCATCCTCTAAACTACCTGATGAATTTTTGCTCAATTTCTTTGACTTTTTGAACAATTCCATCACAATATGGCCAGCTTCTGGACATGAAGTGAAAATTTAGCTCAGCCCGAACTTTTTCAATCGATCTCGCAAGGTGTTCCGACTGACTCCTAAAAGCTGTGCCGCCTTGACCTGATTTTTTCCCACCTTCTCCATGGTAATTTGAATCAACGCCTTCTCCAAAGCTGAGGTCAGCTGCTGATACAGATGACCCTCCTCAGAAACCCTTAATTTCTCAAATAATGGCTCGATCATCTTAATAAACATCTGTTGACAGTCATCCTGGACTTCACCGAAATCGATGATTTCCTCCTCCAGAATAACGTGCTCCGGGAGCAGAACCTCTCCATGGCAGAAAATAACAGCAGTCTGAATGACGTTTCTCAGCTCCCTGATATTGCCCTTCCAGGAATATTCTTTCAGTTTCTTAACGGTTCTGGGATGGAGGCTCTTGATATTTTTCTTGGCCTTTTCGGAAAACTGCCGCAGGAAGTGTTCGGCGATCAGGCGGATATCTTCCCCCCTGTTTCGCAAGGGAGGCAGGCAAATAAAAGCACCGCGAAGTCGATAAAACAGATCGACTCGAAATCCACCTTCTTGCATACACTTAACCAAACTGCGATTGGTGGCCGTGATGATTCTGATGCCCACCTTAATGGTCTCTGCTCCGCCGAGTCTCTCGAACTCTTGCTGTTCCAGAACTCGCAAAACTTTGCTCTGGGTGGCCGGGCTCATATCGGTCACCTCGTCCAAAAAGATCGTGCCGCCATCAGCCTGCTCGAACTTACCCTTCCGCTTGCCCACAGCTCCTGTGAAAGCCCCTGCCTCGTGACCAAACAGCTCGCTCTCCAGCAGTGTTTCCGGAATGGCGGCGCAGTTCACAGCCAGCAACCTCTTGTGGCTACGAAGACTGTGACGATGTATTTCCTGAGCCACAAGCTCTTTGCCCGTTCCGCTTTCTCCCTGGATCAAAACCGGCACGTCCGTGGGAGCTACACGACCAATAAGTTTGTAGATCTCCAGCATCTCGGGATGCTCACCAATGAAAACCGTCTCTCCTTCCATGTCTTCTTCCAGCTCCTGAGCAGGTTTAGTGGGAGCTTTCTGGCGAGTCCTGGCCAATTTCTCCAACAATGCCCGAAGCTGAGTCTTTTCTAATGGCTTGATGACGTAGTCAAAAGCCCCTTCTTTCATCGCCTTGATGGCCGAAGAAGTGGAAACTCTCTCGGCGATGACGATAACCGGGATTTCACGGTTATTTCTTCTGAATGTCTGGAGCAAATGTAGTCGCGAGACTTCAGGACGGGCGATATTTATAAAAATGATCCCCGGCCTGCTCCGTTCTATCAGTATTAGTGCTTCTTCTACCTTACACCGGTCGATGATATACTCCTCCTGCTGAGCCACGGCCTCTCTCAGAGAAAGAGCTGTTTCGTCATCGACACCCACCAATAAAATTTTTGTCATCGTCCCCACCTATCCTGTTCTTTTTAAAGCTGAAGGATCACCGGGATCAGGGAGGTTTCCCTCCGCTATCTTTAAATCCTTTCTGAGGTGCAGGAGATAGTCTCTGTATAGATGCGGATCGCCCCGCTTCCCCTCCTCCGCCGCCTTGATGATGTTGTACATCTGACGAGCAGTCACATAGTGCAGCTTGTAGCGCCGACCGTCATTATATCGTCTTTCCAAGTATGTGAACAGATCATCCATCTCTTTCCCAAAGAGCACCTCCCCATTTCTCTCCTGCGTGCCGTGCGTGAAAATTTTGACAAAAACCCAATTGGGGTTTCCCTGCACATGGATATGTGGCTTCAACCAAAGATCGGCTCTCGCCTCGTTAGGTCTGTTGTCTCCTTTGATCTCGCCTGCCTCTATGTGCGGTAAGAAACCCCATTTTCGCTGCTTCCAATTCAAATTGAGCGGACCTTGCAAGATCATCAGGTCGCCGCTGGAAGGCTTGCCCACTTGAACGTCAACCCCGTTGTTGTGAGATTTCGCCTTGTCCGGGTCATCTGTGGCATAGTACAGGCTGCTTATTTTACTGGTCTGAGTTTCACTGGGGGCAGTGGGCAATGTAAAATCAGCATAACATCCTGTTTCTTTCAGCACCAGAAGTTCATCGTTGACCCCACACCATCTTCCATCCCTTCTGGAGTTATCCAGAGCCCAGTTTCCATGGATAAACCCATATTTTATTTGTCTATCCCTTATGTTTTGCGAGAGCAACCCATGGGACACAAGCTGTTTTTTAAACTTCTCTAATTTTTTGCGCAACTCTTCGCCGGTATCATTGTCGTGATGCAAATGAACTTCCACCTCTCCAAAACCCTGGCGACAAAGTTGCGCCAGTTTCTCAAGATATTCATACCTATACTCTTCTTGGGGGTAGAAAAAAGTGTGTTGAGGAGGAATGCCATCTGTATCTTGATGCCGCCCAGCCAGAACGGGGTATTCTCGTACCCATTTTTCCACTCTTTTCAGACCAAGTTGGAAATCTGCATTCATCCACAAAGGTTCAAAATGATCTACAAAACAAAAGATGATATGGATGGGTTCCCCAGGATCCGGTTTGGGTCGTCGGCTGAGACTCTGAGAAACCAAACTCACCAGCCATATGTGCGCGTTTTTCTTATAGATTTGGATACACAGCAGGGTAAAGACAAACACTAAAACCAGGAAAAGAAAAAATACCAACACAATAGTTTTCCCCTTTCTTTTCGCTCATGGCTATCTACTTTCCGTGTATGAGCGATAACGACCTGTGATAATCCTCATTCCGAGTTCTGTAAAGGGGTAAAACTGGCCTTAACCGCAGGCGATCTTGACGGTATGGTCTCCAAGATGAGATCCAGTTTTTGTAAACAATTATTCCATTTATATTTATCTTCTACCAACTGGCGAGCATTCTGAGATATCCTACGCTGAAGCTGGTCATCCGAAAGCAGCTCTACCGTTTTAGCAGCGAACTCCATGGGATCATCGGCCACGATGATATTTTTTCCAGGATGGGCGTCGATTCCCTCAACGGCCCGACTGGTAGCCACCACCGGCAGACCTATGGCCATGGCCTCCAAGACTTTGTTCTGCACCCCCCGGGCAATACGCAGGGGAACCACACAGGCGGTAGCCTGGCTCAGGAAAGACCTGACGTCCTGTACATATCCAGTAATGCTCACATTTTTGCTCCGGCCAAGCCGGCGGATCGCCCGGGTCGGGTTGCCTCCCAAAATGATGAACTTCACCTTGGGAATCACTCGACGGATATGTGGAAGGATCTGATCGTGAAAATAGAGAACACCGTCCACATTCGCGTAATAATCCATAACTCCCATAAAAATCAGGGTCGGCTCAGCGGGAACTTTCATTTTGGCCTGGAAATACTCCAGATCAACACCATTGGGAACGGTGCACAGAACAAACCGCTTCGAGTAGGAACGGAAAAGGCGCTCCTCAGCCTCAGAGATCACGGTGCAACAATCGTAGAGGGGGGCCAGAGAGATTTCATACTTTTTCAACTTTTTGCTCTCTAATCGGTAAATAATCGAGAGGGGCGACTTCACGTGCTCCGCATATTGAAGCCACTTATCAGAATCCACATCCGTAAAATCTATAATCTTGAATCCAGTTTGATCGGGAGGAAGAAACTGGGCCATACACGATGAAAAGACCATAATCGCGTCGAACTCCTCCTCTATGAGACGTTGATGAATAAGATGTTGTAATTGTTTTGAATAAAAATACCGCAATGTCAAGGGCTTAGACGAGAAAAGATGCACCAGGCTTTTAATCTTCGACCATCGCGGACGGAGAAGAACCACGTCGATAGCCGCACAATAGTCCCTTAAAGCCTTTGCTTTCTCCAGCTCCTGCGGTGACCAGGCCAAACAGGCCAGTCGAACAGAGTGATGCTGAGAGAGATGTTTAATCATATGGAAAGAACGTATTTTGTCCCCCTTATCCGGGGGATATGGGGGGCGATGTGCGATATATAAAATTTTCATGATCGTCTATGTCCCGGAAAAACTCCTCTTCAGGAAAGGATAGGTCTGCTTTATGAACTCCTTCTGCTGAGCCAGCACTTCTGTGAGACTGCCGGTGACCGGGGAGGAAACCTTCACCAGGGCTCCGTCCGTCCGGTTAAAGAGGATGGCATCCAAAACCAGATAGATGCGCTGGGCATATTAGCTATGCACAATCCGATTTGAGGATTGAAACCAGTAGAGGATCACCTGTTTGACTCCATCCCTCTG
>CBDUWG010000066.1:0-8018 GCA_965370845.1 uncultured bacterium | reverse complement strand
GTCAGGAACGGGACATGACCTACGCTGGTTCCCTTAAGGCCACTCTTCAGTTGGTTATCTATGATAAGGGGGAGAAGGGCGAGAAGAAACCGGTTCGAGACGTCATGGAACAAGAGGTTTATCTGGGGGATCTTCCATTAATCACTAAGGCGGGAACCTTTGTGATCAATGGCGCGGAAAGGGTCATCGTCAGCCAGCTGCACAGATCACCGGGCATCTTCTTCGCCGAGGAGATTCATCCAAATGGCAAGCGACTCTTTTCAGCCCGCATCATCCCCTACCGTGGATCCTGGGTGGAATTTACCTTGGACGTCAATGACCTGATGTTCGTCCACATTGATAGGCGACGGAAAATTCCAGTCACCATTCTCCTGAGAGCTTTAGGTTATCCAACCGACGAGAATCTGCTGAGTCTGTTTTACAAAGTCAAATCGGTTAAAACAGGCAAGGGGTTGCTGGGCATGATCTGTGCAGCACCCGTTGTGGATATGAGCACCGGCGAGGTGATCGTCGACAGTAACGAGGAGATCACTGAAGATCACCTTAAAAGCCTGCGTCAAATTAAGGTCGCCGAGGTTACAGTGGTGGCTGAGGGCCTGTCTCGAGACGCCGGGGTGTTGCGGAACACGATGAAGAAAGATAATACCAGCTCCAAGCAAGAGGCCCTTTATAAGATTTACAATCTTCTGCGTCCCGGTGATCCGCCAAATCAGAACTCGGCTCAAGCTCTATTGGACAGGCTGTTTTTTAACCCCAAAAGGTACAATTTAGGCAGGGTTGGCAGATATCGGTTGAACAAGAGGCTGAGCCTTGATATTCCCGATGATACGACCATACTGACCAAAGAGGACTTCATTAAAATCGTAGACTATCTACTTTGCCTGCGTAACGGCGAGGGCTATGTGGACGATATCGACCACCTGGGAAATCGAAGGGTGCGTTCTGTAGGAGAGCTTCTTTCGGATCAGTTTCGGATTGGCCTTACTCGAATGGCCCGGACCATTAAGGAAAGAATGAGTCTGTGGGATGCGGAATCCATTAACCCCCACGAGTTGGTCAATGCCCGAACCGTCTCCGCCGTTATCGGAGCCTTTTTCGGGAGCAGTCAGCTATCCCAGTTCATGGATCAGACCAATCCCCTGGCAGCTTTGACCCACAAGAGAAGGTTAAGTGCCCTGGGTCCTGGCGGTCTCACTCGAGAGCGTGCCGGTTTTGAGGTTCGGGATGTTCATCACACCCACTATGGTCGTATCTGTCCCATCGAGACCCCAGAAGGTCCCAACATCGGTCTTATCGCTTCGCTGTCTACATACGCTCGGGTTAACAAACTGGGGTTCATCGAAACTCCATACCGAAAAGTGGTAAAAGGTCGGGTCACGGACCAAATTGAATATCTTACCGCCGACAGGGAAGATCAGTACATTATAGCTCAGGCCAACGCACCTCTGGATGAGAACGGGAAATTCTTGAAGAAGCTGGTTATGTCCCGCAGCCGGGGAGATTTTCCCCTGGTTCCTCCACAGAAAGTGGACTACATGGACGTATCACCGAAGCAGCTGGTAAGCGCGGCTGCCTCATTGATACCCTTCTTGGAACATGATGATGCCAACCGTGCACTGATGGGTTCTAATATGCAAAGGCAGGCCGTGCCCCTGTTGAGAACTGAGGCTCCAATGGTGGGCACTGGCATGGAAGCTCGCGCGGCAAAAGATTCAGGAGCGGTGGTTGTCGCGCGGCGCGCGGGCACAGTAGAGAGCGTTACGGCAGAGAAAATATCCATCTACCCCGACCAGATGAGAGGAAAAGATGACCTCTCCCGGGAGCTATTCGGACTCGACGAGGAATTCCTCACCAAGTTCAAACGATCTAACCAGGACACTTGTTTAAATCAAAGGCCGCTTGTCCGTGTGGGAGATCATGTTAAAGAGGGACAGGTTATTATAGATGGTCCGGCAACCGATCATGGAGAAATTGCTTTGGGGACCAACGTGCTGGTGGCTTTCATGCCGTGGCATGGGTATAATTTTGAAGATGCCATTGTCATCAGCGAGCGGCTGGTTCGAGAAAACCGGTTTACCTCCATTCACATCCAGGAATTTGAGCTCCAGGTGAGAGAGACTAAGCGGGGGGAGGAGGAGATTACCCGAGAAATACCAAACGTCAGCGAAGATGCGCTAAAAAATCTGGATGAGAGAGGCATTATTCGTATTGGTGCCGAGGTGGAGGCCGGGGATATCCTTGTAGGAAAGGTTACCCCCAAGGGAGAGACGGAACTGTCGCCCGAGGAGAGGTTGTTGCGAGCTATATTCGGCGAGAAAGCAGGAGATGTGCGTGATGCCTCTTTAAAAGCAACTCCGGGAATGAAGGGTATAGTTATCGACACTAAAGTCTTTTCTAGAAAAGAGAGAAGCCCGGAGAGCAAAAAAATAGAGAGGAAAGAAATTCTAAATCTGGAGAAGGAAGCGCAAAAACATATCGATCGAGTCAGGCGCATCAGAGATGACAAAATTAAGGAGCTTCTCAAAGACCAGCTGGCCAGGACCATACGCAGCGAGAAGGATGGTTCGGTTATCATTCGGGCGGGCCGAAAGTTCACTGAGAAATTGCTCGACGAGATAATTTTTAGCAGCTTTATGTGGGGAGATGGTTGGACCAAAAAAGAGTCCGTTAACGAAAAGATCTTCAAAACACTGGAGGCATCCACACGTCGAGCTCATGACATAAAAACCAAGTTTGAGAACGAAAAAGAGAAAGTTATCCGTGGCGATATGTTGCCCCCTGGAGTGCTGCAGTTGGTTAAAGTTAATGTGGCCATGAAGAGAAGGCTTTCCGTAGGCGATAAAATGGCTGGAAGGCACGGCAACAAGGGTGTTGTGGCCAAGATTGTGCCCGAGGAAGATTTGCCGTATCTTCCCGACGGCACGCATGTAGAGATAATTCTCAACCCATTGGGTGTCCCCTCAAGGATGAACGTGGGGCAAATATTGGAAACTCACCTGGGGTGGGCTGTAGAAAAGTTGGGGGTTCGTTTTCAGAGCCCTGTTTTCGATGGTGCATCTTTAGAGGAGATAAAGGAAATTTTGAAAGAGGCTGATCTCCCTGAGTCCGGGCAAATAACCCTGTTCGATGGTCGAACCGGATTGCCCTTCGGCCAGAAGATCACCGTAGGGTATATCTATATGATGAAGCTCTCTCATCTAGTCGATGACAAGATCCACGCTAGATCCATAGGTCCCTACTCTTTGGTTACCCAGCAACCTCTTGGTGGGAAAGCCCAATTTGGGGGTCAGCGCTTTGGAGAAATGGAGGTCTGGGCCCTGGAAGCATACGGGGCGGCTTATGCTCTTCAGGAGATGCTTACTGTCAAGTCCGATGATGTAACTGGTAGATCCCGAACTTACGAGGCCATCGTTAAGGGTGAGAATCCACCTGAGCCGGGAATTCCTGAGTCCTTTAATGTGTTGGTCAAGGAACTGCAGAGCCTTTGTCTCGATGTGCATCTTGAGGAGCGACATAAGGAATAGATAATTGACCGTGATATTTTTATAAGGGAGCGTATTAGGTGCCAGCGTCCATGTGGCAGGAAAGAAATAAGGTGGTGACTTTCGAGGCCATCCAGGTGAAATTGGCCTCACCAGAGGTGATTAGAAGCTGGTCTTATGGAGAGGTAACAAAGCCAGAGACCATCAATTATAGGACCTTTAAGCCAGAGAAGGATGGCCTGTTTTGTGAGCGCATCTTTGGACCGGTAAAAGATTGGGAGTGTAGCTGCGGAAAGTATAAGCGAATTCGCTATCGGGGTGTTATCTGCGATCGCTGTGGTGTAGAGGTGACTCAGTCGAAAGTCCGCCGAGAGCGTCTTGGCCATATCGAGTTAGCCATTCCTGTGTCCCATATTTGGTTCCTGAAATCGTTACCCTCGCGCATAGGGCATCTTTTAGAGATGTCCATTCGGGATCTGGAACGGGTGCTGTACTATGAATCTTATGTAATAATTGATCCCGGAGAAACTAACTTGCGTAAGAAGGATCTCCTTTCCGAGGAGGAGTATCTGAAGTTAGAGGAGGAAGGTAACGAGTTTCGAGCCAGCATGGGAGCCGAGGCTATTCGTGAGTTACTCCGGGAAGTGAATGTAGAGGATCTCTCAGCTGAACTTCGCACCAATGTCAAGGTGGAAACCTCTGTTCAGCGGAAAAAGGAAGCTCTAAAACGACTTAGAGTAGTGGAAGCTTTTCGTCAATCGGAGAATCAACCCGAGTGGATGGTCCTCAGCGTTATTCCGGTTATCCCGCCTGATCTTCGTCCGCTGGTTCCCCTGGAAGGTGGGCGTTTTGCCACTTCTGATCTCAACGACCTTTATAGGCGTGTGATCAATCGGAATAATCGGCTAAAGAAGCTTATCGAGATCAAGGCACCCGAGGTAATTTTGCGCAACGAGAAGAGAATGCTTCAGGAGGCAGTGGACGCCCTTCTCGACAACGGACGGAGATCTTACTCGGTTCGCGGAGAGGGTAAGAGGCCTTTGAAATCTCTCAGCGACCTGCTTAGGGGCAAACAGGGTCGCTTTCGGCAGAATCTGTTGGGCAAACGGGTGGATTATTCCGGGCGTTCGGTGATCGTGGTTGGTCCGGAACTCGAACTCCACCAGTGCGGTTTGCCCAAGACTATGGCTTTGGAGCTTTTTAAGCCTTTTATTATAAGAAAGCTGGAGGAGAGAGGATTTGTACAGACAGTAAAGAGCGCCAAGAGATTAGTGGAGAGGGAACGTCCTGAGGTCTGGGACATCCTGGAGGAGATTATTCAGAACCATCCGGTGTTTCTGAACCGAGCACCTACCCTGCACCGACTGGGGATTCAAGCCTTTCAGCCTGTTCTAGTAGAGGGGAAAGCCATCCGGATACATCCCCTGGTCTGTGCGGCATTCAACGCAGATTTCGATGGGGACCAGATGGCTGTTCATGTGCCCCTTTCGTACGAGGCACAGTTAGAGGCCTCCGTCTTGATGCTATCCACGAATAATATCCTTTCACCTGCACACGGTCGTCCATTAACCATACCCAGCCAGGATATGGTGCTGGGTTGCTATTACCTCACAAAACCCTGCCCAGGACAGAAGGGTGAGGGGAAACTTTTCTCTGACTGTGACGAGGTAGCCATAGCCTACGATTCTGGCAAGCTCGGTCTCCAGGCTAAAATTAAAGTACGCATTAATGGAAAATTTGAGGAAACGACCACAGGAAGGGTGATTTTCAACCAGATTGTCCCTGATGAGGTCGGTTTTTTCAATGAGCTGTTGGACAAGAAAAAGCTGGAGAAGTTGGTTTCTAAGGCATACCGCATCATGGGTATGCGCAAGACAGCTGTTTTTCTGGACGAGCTCAAGCGCATTGGTTTTAATTACGCTACTTTAGGTGGAATTACAGTGGGCATTGATGATCTGATCATTCCCAAGGAGAAGAAGGGACTTTTGGAAAAAGCCCAACGAGCCGTGACCAAGATTCAAGAGCAATACGAGCGGGGACTGATCACCGATGGTGAAAGGTACAACAAAGTTATTGACACATGGACCCATACCACCAGCGATGTGGCCGAGGTTATGTTCGAACAGCTCAGCAAGTCCAAGAAAGGGTTCAACCCGGTTTTCATGATGGCAGATTCTGGAGCCAGGGGTAGCAAGGAGCAGATTCGTCAGCTGGCTGGTATGAGGGGTTTGATGGCCAAACCGCAGAAGCGAATTACCGGTCAGGTAGGCGAGATTATTGAATCCCCCATTACCTCTAACTTCCGTGAGGGGCTGTCTGTCCTGGAGTACTTTATCTCCACACATGGGGCCAGAAAAGGTTTGGCAGATACAGCATTGAAAACGGCTGATGCCGGATATCTTACGCGCCGTCTGGTGGATGTTGCCCAAGATGTCATCATTACCGAAAAAGATTGCGGGACCATCCGAGGTCAGGACATAGGTGCACTGAAAGAGGGAGAAGAGGTCATAGAGCCTCTTTCGGACCGCATCTTGGGAAGGGTAACCTTGGAGGACGTGATCGATCCCATCAGCGACGAGGTGATCTGTCAAGCGGGGGAGGAGATAGCTGAGGAATCTGCGCAGATTATTGAAGAGAGTGGCATCGAGAAAGTGCGCATTCGTTCAGTTCTCACCTGCGAATCTCGCAGAGGAGTTTGTGCAAAATGTTATGGCAGAAACTTAGCCACAGGCAATATGGTGGAGTTAGGTGAGGCAGTCGGTGTTATGGGCGCCCAGAGCATCGGCGAGCCCGGTACTCAGCTGACTTTGAGGACATTCCACATCGGTGGCACCGCCGCCCGCATTGCCGCACAATCTAAAGTGATAGTGAAAAGCTCTGGAAATATCAAGTCGCATAATGTGAAGATGGTTCAGAGAAAGAACGGAGAGTGGGTGGTTTTAGGACGAAACGGCAAAATCGATCTCATCGACGACGAAGGTCACACCCGAGCACGCTATACCATTCCCTATGGCGCCGTATTTCACGTTAAGGATAAAGATAAAGTGGAGGAAGGTCAAACCATTTTTGAATGGGACCCTTACAGTACTACCATTTTGACTGAGCAATCTGGCAAGGTGAAATACCAAGATATTGAGGAGGAAGTCAGCCTGCGAGAGGAGCTGGACGAGACCACTGGTCTGCGTCAAAGGGTGATTGTGGAGGATCGGGATAAAGCGTTTCATCCCACGATTGTGATCGTGGGCGGCAAAGGGAAAGAGTTAGTAAATTATGCTATACCAACGGGAGCGCACCTTTTGGTTCATGATGGCCAAGAGATTCATGCCGGCGATGCTATCGTTAAAATTCCCAGAGAGATCAGTAAAACGCGGGACATTACTGGAGGCCTTCCTCGAGTAGCAGAGCTTTTTGAGGCCAGGAAGCCGCGCGATCCTGCCGTGGTAAGCGAAATCGACGGGATTGTGGAATTCTCCGGTATCATCCGCGGGGCTCAAAAGTTGATCGTACATGGTGAGAACGAGGACAGGGAATACTTGATCCCTCACGGGAAGCATCTCAGAGTACGAGATCGGGATCGGGTTCAGTCAGGTGAAAGGCTGTGCGAAGGTCCCACTAACCCCCATGATATCCTGAACATCAAAGGCCCCGGGGCCGTTCAAGAGTATCTGGTAAACGAAATTCAGGAGGTGTATCGCCTTCAGGGAGTCAGGATCAATGACAAACATATCGAGGTGATAGTGCGCCAGATGCTTCAGAAAGTAAGGGTGGAGGATCCGGGAGACACTATCTTTCTGGAAAGTCAGCAGGTGGATAAAATTCGCTTCCAAGACGAAAATGAGAAGATCATCGGCACCGGTGGCGAGCCAGCCACTTTCCAAACGATGCTTCTGGGTATTACCAAAGCGTCGCTGAGCACCGAGAGTTTCATTTCTGCAGCATCATTTCAGGAGACAACTCGTGTGCTGACTGAGGCTGCTATCCACGGTCGAAAAGACAAACTACTGGGTTTGAAGGAAAATGTGATTATGGGTCATCTTATCCCTGCGGGAACAGGGTTCGCTAATTATCGTAGTATTAAATTTCAGGTTGATGAGGAGCAGGAAGCTGCCCAGGAAAAGATAGGACAGGAAGAATTGCCAGAAGGCGTCGACGATAAAAAAAGTGAACAGCTGGAGGGTGGAAAGTAAGTTTTTTCTTGACAAACGTAAAAAAATTGATATATTAAAAGATTATAACAATTTTGATTTTTACCTAGTTTAATGCTCGGAGGATTAATTTGCCGACCATAAATCAGCTTATCCGTCGAGGGAGAAAAAACCTCAAATCTAAAGCAGACGCTCCGGCCTTAAAGGGTTCTCCGCAGAAGAGGGGCGTATGTACACGAGTTTATACTTCAACGCCGAAAAAACCCAATTCGGCCCTTAGAAAAGTGGCCCGGGTGAGATTGACAAACTCCATGGAGGTCACGGCCTATATTCCTGGAGAGGGTCACAATTTGCAGGAGCACTCTATTGTGCTCATAAGGGGGGGGCG
This sequence comes from uncultured bacterium, assembly GCA_965370845.1. GTDB lineage: Bacteria > SM23-81 > SM23-81 > SM23-81 > SM23-81 > DAOVRJ01. The sequence goes on along the minus strand of CBDUWG010000066.1, from coordinate 3 downwards.
AAT
>CBDUWG010000065.1:0-8031 GCA_965370845.1 uncultured bacterium | reverse complement strand
CCCTTTCACACGGGATACGCCCACTCTACATGGATGAAGCACTTACCGGGGGAAGGCGTTAATGCCCCAGCAAACCAGGATGAGCAGCCAGGTTACACAGAGCAGAATCAAGGGGACAATGTCGCCTCGTCGCAACCCATTCTTCATCGACACCCCCCCTATTCCAGGTCGGCCAGCAGGGTTCTGATTTTGGAGACCACCATATCGATGGCCACCTTGTTGTGACCTCCCTCGGGGATGATCACGTCTGCATATCTCCTGGATGGCGCCACGAACTTCAAGTGCATGGGCCTAACGGAGCTTAAGTATTGCTGGATGACACTCTCAAAGCTCCGGCCCCGTTCGTGAATATCTCGCCTCAGGCGACGTATGATCCGCACATCGGGATCTGTGTCCACGTAAAGCTTGATGTCCAGCATGCGGCGCAGATTCTCGTTCTCCAGAACCATGATGCCCTCCAGGATGGTGACCGGCTTGGAGGGCACCTTTCCGGGCAAGATCTTTCTGGTGTGGCTGACATAGTCATAGCTCAAGCTGGGCACATCCTTACCCGCCCCGAGCTGCCGAAGATGCTTGATCAGAAGGGTTATATCGAAGGAAGAGGGATGATCATAATTGATCTTCTCCCGCTCCTCTAAGGGCAGGTTGTTTCGATCCCGATAATAGGCATCCTGGGGGATGATAACGACGTTGTCCGTTCCGATCTGCTCGATGATCTTCTTGGCGATGGTCGTCTTTCCGGAGCCGGTGCCACCAGCTATGCCTATCAAAATCGATGTGGCCATGATCACCCCTGTGTGTTACACGTTCTCCGCGGTCAGAGATCGCCGGTCATCTCCACGCTCTCCGAAACGCGCCTCCGTTTTCTCCTCAAACCCAGCCTGCCCAGCAGATGCAGGGCCGCCCCCACCACGCAGAAATAGCGACACCAAAAGCGATCGATGACCAGAGAGGCCCCCAGGACCAGGATCAGGAAGACCCACATCAGATGGCTGCCTCTTAAGCTGAAAATCGTGGCGAAGGGTTCATACCTGAGCAATTCCTGGTTTCCACTGATAATCACCAGACAGATTACCAACCATAGCAGCACCACTCGCAAATGACCGGCCCGCCGATGCAGGGTCGGTGAGAGATACAGTCGATAAGGAACAAGCTTTTTGAGGAATTCCTGCAGAGCACCAAAGGGACAGAGCCAGCCGCAATAGACCCTGCCCACAAAAAGAGCGGTGCCCACTCCGAATCCGACGATGAGATAGTAGGAAATTTGGGCTGGAAAAGGCGGAAATCGAAGGCTCAGGACGTTCACTATGTGAACCACCGACAGGTAATCGTTCATGATGAAACCAAGTACTACCAGGCCCAGGATCAAACTGAGCAGGCGCAGCCATCTTTTCCGCCGCCAGAATGCCACCAGGCTCAGAGCCATCAGTCCCAGGAGAATTACCGTCTCAAACCGCCACCCAACCCGCACAGCAGCGTCTTCCTGTCGAGCGGGGCGCACCCTCAGAAAGACGGCCGCCATGGTGGCCAGACCCTCCCTGACGGCCGTGGCCACGGCCGTGGAGGAGATGGTCGCCCTGGAGATGCCATCCAGATCCTGTCCGATCTGCAGAGGATCTCCCGGTCCCTTGCCCACAAACTGCTGAGAAAACCACGGTTCCTGAAAACCCTTCACGTAGGACGGGGTCTCACGGTGCTTTAAAATCTTTATGCCCACCAGATGTCCGGAGAGATCCATTCCCACCAGGATGTGGATTGGGCCCCCAAATCCCCGCACACCCGGCACGATCTGGGCTGTGTCAAAACAGTAGCCGATGAGCTGGGCATGACCCGTGTGCCAATCTCTGACCATGGCCTGGTGGTGGGGAAGAGGTTCCCCCTGAGGAAGAAAGCTTTCTGCCTGGGGAAAAACTGACTTCAGGGATGCCGATTCCGGCACGTCCCTGCCCGTGAAAAGATGCCTGAAGGTGAAGGTGATGACGATGACCAGAACACCGCTGATCAGAAGAAATTTATCCAGGCCCCTCAAAGAGGTCGCACCTCCTGCTCGCTGAAAACATCCGCCGAGAAGGTATACAACTCGGACTGCGGGTCCCGCCAGGCCTCTGGAGACAAACCGGCTTTTAAACAGGTCTGTTGCAGAAAGACCGCCCGGTCCCAATCGTTCTCCGTAGCCACCTGGGGCAGCAGCAGGCCCGAACTTGCCCCCTGAACGATATAAAGACCGTGGGTTCCCACCTGAATTTCAGAGATTTCCCGAACTCTCCGCAACGGCGTGAGCACGGAGATCTCCAGACTCAGGTCCTTTAGCTCCCCGGCAGAAACGGGCGAGAATCTCGGATCACCAAAGGCAGCCGCCGCAGCCATCTCTCTCACGGCCAGATAGAGGGGCTTGATCCCCTGGATAAAGCCGATGCAGCCGCGAAGGGCGCCTCGCGAGTGGATGGTCACAAAAACGCCCCTTTCCTGTTTCAAGATCTCTGAAGAAACTTGAAATGCGTGGGTCTCCGAGCCCCGGGCCTGTCCCTCGATGGTTGTTCTGGCAATATGCAGAAGCTGTCTTCTATCCTCCTCGTTCAAACACAAATCTTTGCCAGTATCCTGAGGTTCTCCCACCTCGTTCACCTCCATCAATTCTCTCCGCCCAGATGCTCAGTTCACTTCCCCGGTCCGTAGCCCGAGCCGTGTGCCTGATCACCTTGCTGGAGACAGCACCCTCACCCTTTGCCACCCTGCTTTGCCGGAGCAAACACGGCCGCCGACATGTAGCCAACTACCTGGTCTCGATCTCCCGTCACATCGCCCGAGTTTGCGTAGTTGAGAACCTTGGCTCCCGTGGCCCCAAGCCTCTGGGCTGCCAGCATGGCCGTGATCATGGGGCCACCGCCACAAGCCTCACTTTCCCTGCTTTGCAAACTTTCCTGAAGTCTCAGCGGGTCAAAGGCGTTCACGGCCTTCACGATCGGCCCGTCCATCTCCACCGCCCGGTCATATGAGTGATAATGAGATAAATCGGAGCTGGCCACGATGAGGCTTTTCTCCTTTCCCAGGGAGGAGACGATGGCCTCGGCCAAAATCTGGCACGTGGATTGATCCTGATCGCCCATAATGATAGGCACCAACTGAAATTCCCCCAGCACCCGCTGTAAAAAGGGAAGCTGCACTTCCAGGGAGTGTTCCTGGGAGTGGGCATGGGGATAAAAATTTATTCTCTCGCCGCGCCTCAGGATAGCCGCGGCCAACTCGATGTTCACCGGTATCACTCCCAGGGGTGTCTGATACCCCCCCCGGTCGTAGATCGAGGCCCCGATGAAGGAGGCCCGATGGCTGGGTGCGATGACGATAACCGTTTTGAAGGGCTGGCCCCGGACCTGTTGGTAGGCATACGCCGCAACCTGGCCGGAATACACGTATCCAGCGTGGGGAGCGATCAAAGCCATGATCTCTCCGGGGAGCTTTTCTCCCGGGACCTTCTCCAGGAAACCGTCGATCTGACCGGTCAGGGCCTGGGGATCGTCGGTGTAAAACTGACCGGCCACCACTGGCCTGCGAACCTCATCCGCAGGGATGGATTTGAGAGAATTCATCTCACCTCTCCCTCTCCCGCCGAGCCGCGATTGGGTTCAGTCTATTCTTCGTGAAAAACCTGGGCGGTAAAAGTGTATATCCGGGTGCCCTCTTCCAGATAGGCGTCCTTGGGGAGGAAGGCCTTGTTCCGGCAGCAATGCTCTAAATATTCCCTTTTAGACCAGCCCGTCTCGGTGGCCACCTGGGGCAAAAAGCAGCCGCTGCGGCCACCCCGGGTGATCCATATGCCGTGTTTGCCCATCTCGATCTCATCGATGCTGGAGATCTCCTTGGGGGGAGACAGAACGGAAATCTCGATCTCGATCTCATCCAACTCTGCAGAAGAAAGAGGCGAGAAACGGCTGTCCCCAAATGCCGCCGACTGGGCCATCTGGGCCACCGTCTGGCAGAGAGGATCGTCCGTCAGGAAGCGGCCGATACAGCCGCGAAGCTCCCCGTTTTTGTGAAGAGTCACAAAGACCCCTCTCTTCTCGCTCAACCTGGGATAAGAGTTTTCTGGCGGTGAATATTCCTTCCCCTGCAACCTTTTGGCGATGGCCCGGCGAGCGACTCTCAACAGCTCGTCCTGTTCCTGGCGGTCCAAGTTCTCGCTCAAGTCGTTCAAGTCCATCCCCTCTCTGGAGATTCCCCCGTTTTCCTGGTAAAAGGATGCGGCGCAGTAGCCTACCACTCGGTCGCGATCACCCACAGGTACGTCGCCGGAGTTGGCATATTTGAGAACCTTGACCGCGTCGGCGCCCAGCTCCCTGGCTGCCATCATGACCACCATCACCGCTTGGAGCCCACAGAGAGTACAGTGCAATCCAGGAATGTTTTCTTTAAGATATCGCCTTTCATGTTCGGCCATGGCCCGAGCATCGAAGTCCTCCATGACCCTCAGCGTTTCCCGGTCCACGCGGCAGGCCTCTGTGTAGGCCGGGTAGTGGGACATGTCCGTGCTGGCAACGATAAGGATTCTTTGCTCTCCTCCGGCCACCTGGACCACGGCCTGCGCTAAGGATCTCAGCTCCTCAAAAGAACAACGCGGGCCTATCAGAATAGGCAGTATGCGAAAGTTCCCCAAAACCCTCTGTAGAAACGGCAGCTGTACCTCCAGGGAGTGCTCGGACACGTGGGCCTGGGGCACGTACCGAAGGTTCTCCTTCAGAGATATCAGCTCTCTGGCCATCTCCACATTTATGGGAACGGTGCCCAGGGGGGTCTCATAGCCTCCCCTGTCGTAAACAGAGACGCCCGGGAAGCTGGCTCGATGACTGGGTCCTATGAGGATCACCGTGTCAAAGGTCTTCCCCTGAACCTGCTTATAAGCATAGGCTGCCACCTGACCCGAGAACACATAACCGGCATGTGGCGCCACCAGGGCAATGAGGCTACCGGGCAGTGGTTCCCGGGGCACATTGGCCAGGAACCGATCCACCTGATCAGCCAACATCTTAGGGCTGTCCGGGTAGAAGGCACCGGCGACCACAGGTTTGCGAACGTCCGCGGGAAACTGCGCTTCCTCATTGTTGGTTTTCTGCCGACATTGACCTACCGTGGTCAGCAGCAGCAGCGTCCAACAGATGATGATAATTCGATGAATTGAACCTCTTTTCAGCCTGTCCTCCCAGTGACCGCAAATATGGCAGGGGAATACCGATAGTTACTTGGATTTCGTCACCTTTTTGGCCTTGGATGCCTTCGTCAATGCGCCGCCAAAAGCCTCCCTGAAAACCTCATCTACCGTCTCCACAAACACAAACTTGAGCTTCTTTTTAACCTCCTGGGGAACCTCCACCAGATCCTTCTCGTTTTTCTTGGGCATGATGATTTCTTTGATCCCTGCCCGATGGGCCGCCAGGGCCTTCTGCTTGACCCCACCGATGGGCAACACCTCGCCGCGAAGGGTGATCTCGCCGGTCATGGACAGCCTCGGCTGGACAGGAGTGTCGGTCAACAATGAGACCAGGGCAGTGGCGATGGTGATGCCTGCTGAGGGACCGTCCTTGGGAATGGCGCCTGCGGGAACATGCACGTGAATATCAACTTTGTTGAAGAAGTTCTCCTCTATGTTCAGTTTTTTGGCGCTGGCGCGAACGTAGCTGAGGGCGGCCTGAGCCGACTCCTTCATCACACTCCCCAACTGGCCGGTAAGAGTAAAACCCTTCCTGCCCGGCATCTTGGTAGCTTCCACGAACATGATCACGCCCCCCGCCTGAGTCCAGGCCAGAGAAGGTACAACTCCGATTTTCGGCTCATCGGTGGCCATCTCCCTGAAAAACTTCACCGGACCCAGGTAGTCGATGAGCTTGTCGGCGACGATGGTGATGGAACCCTGCTCTCCCTCAGCCACCCGCTTGGCCACCTTTCGACAAATGGTGGCAATTTCCCGGTCCAGATTCCTCAGGCCAGCCTCCATGGTATATCTGGAGATAATTTCCTGCAAGGCCTCGTCCTGGAACTGAATCTGGTCCTTGTGCAAACCATGCTCCTCCCGTTCTCGAGGCACCAGGTATTTCTTGGCGATATGCAGCTTTTCCTCATCGGTGTAGCCGGGAAGTTCGATGACCTCCATACGATCCCTTAGCACACTGGGAATAGGATCCAAAATGTTGGCCGTTGTGATGAACATCACCCGGGAGAGGTCGAAAGGTACTTCCAGATAGTGATCGGAAAAGCTGTTGTTCTGCTCGGGATCCAGAACTTCCAGCAGGGCGGCAGCAGGGTCGCCGCGGAAATCCTGGCCGATTTTGTCAATCTCGTCCAACATAAAGATTGGGTTTTTAGAACCTGCCCGGCGAATGCCCTGGACGATTCTCCCGGGGAGGGATCCTACGTATGTACGTCTGTGACCGCGGATTTCGGCCTCATCTCTCATTCCTCCCAGGGAGAGACGGATGAATTTCCGTCCCAGAGTCCGGGCAATGGATCTACCCAGGGAGGTCTTTCCCACCCCTGGCGGCCCCACGAAGCAGAGGATAGGGCCCTTCATCTCAGATTTGAGCTTTCTCACCGCCAGGTATTCCAGAATTCTCTCCTTGACCTTCTCCAGATCGTAGTGATCTTCGTCAAGAACCCCCTTGGCCGTCGGAATATCCAGGTTGTCCACCGTCTCTTTGCTCCAGGGCAGAGAGACCAGGCAATCCAGGTATGTCCGGGCCACCGTGTATTCGGCGGCAGCGGGAGAAATTCTGGATAGCCGGTCCATTTCCTTTCTGGCGGCCTCCAGGGCCTCGACCGGCATCCGAGCGGCGGTGATCTTTTTTCTAAATTCCTCGATCTCCTCCGTTCTTTGATCCGTTTCCCCCAGTTCTTTCTGGATGGCCTTGAGCTGCTCTCTGAGAAAATACTCCTTCTGATCCCGACCCATCTCCGAGACTGCTCGCTTCTGGATTTGGCTGCCCAGTTCCAGAATGTTGAGCTCCCTGTTCACGTAGGAGGTCAACTTGACCAGACGTTCCTTGACATCTGCCGTTCCCAGAATATTCTGTTTTTGCTCAACTGGTATATTCAGGTTCGAGGCAATAATGTCCGCCAGTTTGCTCGGTTCCTCGATGTTCATGGCTGAAATCTGCATTTCGTCTGGCAAATAGGGTGCCAGATCAACTACTTTCTCGAACTGCTGCTGAACGTTCCGCACCAGGGCTTCCACCTCGATGGAGGATTCCGATGTCTCCTCGACCCTTTCCACCTTGGCTATAAAATAGGGTTTTTTTCGAACGAATTTCTTGATCTTGATTCTGGCCACTCCCTGAACCAAGAACCGGACGCTTCCATCGGGAAAACGCAGCATCTTGATTATCTGCCCGGCCGTCCCTACATCATACAGATCATCCTTTTGCCCGATCTTCGGTTCCCTCTGCAAAAAAAGCCCCACGATTTTTCCACCGACCAGGGCTTCATCGATGAGCTTGGCATGCTCCTCCTGTGAAATAACCAGAGGAGCGACGATGTACGGGAACACTACGATATTCTTCAGCGGAAGCACGGGCAACTCCGTCGGAATTCTCGCTTTTTGTCCTCGTCCTCCTGCAATATTCTGTTTAGCCATCTCTCCCTCGTCCGCGACGATTGGGTGTTTAAATTTCCTCTTCAGGAATCCACTCTACAGGTATGTTTTGGAATTAAGTACTCTTGGATAACTTCACCTTCAAAAAACCATTCTGGTAGGTGGCCTCGATTCCATCGGTGTTCACATATTCCGGAATGCCAAATTTGCGCAGGAAAGGGCCGCTGTCGATCTCCATACAATGATACGTCATTTTGCCCTCGATGGGAATTTCATCGCGTTCTCCGCTGATAGTCAGCTCATTCGATCTGATGGCAATCTCAAAATCATCCTCGTGCATGCCGGCGATCTCGCAGATGATGATCAGTGAGTCGTTGGTCTCATACATATCCATGGGCGGCCGCCACCACCTCTCCAATCCTAACTGGTCAAACAGCAGATTCATTCCCTCCTGA
>CBDUWG010000064.1:0-8049 GCA_965370845.1 uncultured bacterium | reverse complement strand
AGGAAAGAGACCATAATGGCCCTGCCTTTCTGGGATTCCTTTCCCTTCTGGAGCACCATCCCGTAGTCATCCCAGATTTTATGGTAAAAAATCTGACCGACATCATAGTTCCCGCTCATCTCATATTCGGGACATTCTTTCTTGATCACAGTACCCGGCACTTCCTCTTTCATGCCCATCAATTCCTTGATCGCGGCGGAGAGAACGGGGACGATGCCCTCACAGTCCGGGCATTTTAGCCATGTCACGTCATCGACCGGCCCTTTGCGCAACATATTCATCTTCACAACTCTCTGACAGACGGAGCAAAAGTGAGATTTTCTCCTCTGCACCTCTGGTCCCATCTCCATGACCTCCGCGTTAAGATGTGTGCGATTTGGAACCACGGTTGCTCTTGTAAACCCTTGGCACGGAATTTAAATAAATTACTTCTTTACAACACTTTGCACCCTCGGCCCCTATTCCTGGCCGGGGATAATCATCTTCAGATTCACCACCCCCTTTTTTTGCTCTTTGTCCAAAATGTATTTGCGAATCTTGGGGAATATTTTCTCCATGGTCTCTATGTACAGTCGGGTTTCGGTGACTTCTCTGCTTTTACGATATTCCTGCAGCAGGGATAAAAACCTGTCCGCTTCACCCCGGGCCCGGTTAATCCGCTCGGTCCTATATCCCTCTGCTTCCAGAATCGTCTGCTCAGCCTGCCCGCGCACCCGGGGCAATCTCTCATTTTTATACCCGTGAGCCTCGTTGATCAGGCGGTTGCGATCCTCCCGGGCACTGGCCACATCCCGAAAAGCAAAGGCCACTTCCTCCGTGGGGTTGATGTCCTGGAAATAGGTCCCGTAAATCCGTAGTCCGCAACCGTATCGGTCTAAAATAGCCTGCGCCTCCTCCTTCAGCCGCTCCTGGATAACCAGCTTGTCCGTGGTCAACACCTGATCGACGCCCATAGACCCGATGATTCCGGTAAGACAGGCCTCGGACGCCTTGCGCACCAGCCAGTGAGGTGACTCTACCGCAAACAGGAAAGCCCGGGGATCCTCCACCCGGTATTGCACGATCAACTGGACGTTGATGATATTCTCGTCACCGGTGAGCATCTGCGTCTCCTCCGCCCGCGGACTGAGCCCCTTAACCTTGTCCACCATCCGGAAACCGATACTCATCACCTTAACTTGTAGGGTCTTCGGGCGATTGATCCTCTCAAATGGCCAGGGCAGATGATAGTGGATACCGGGCATGACCCCATCATTCACCAGCCGACCGAAACGCCGGACCACCCCCTGCTCGTTGGGCTGAACTACGTAGATCCCGGAGAGCAGATACAGCCCTAAAAAGCAGATGCCGCCCAGGAGGGCTAATTTTCGCCATTCCGGCAGAACGGCTCTGACCTGCTCAAAAACCGCTTTCAGATGCAGCAATGAACCCTTGTTTTCCATGGACCTCGGCCTATTCCTTGAACTTCCCCTCTGTGAGCAACTTCAGAAGCTCTGAATCTGTAGACAGGACAACCGTGGTCTTTTCGTTTAGGAACTTCTCGTACGACTCCAATGTTCGAACCAGCTTGTAGAAACGGCGATCCCTGTTGAAAGCCGAAGCATAGATGCGCGTCGCCTCTGCGTCTCCTTCCCCGATGATTTTCTGCGCCTTCTCGTAAGCCTTGGAGAGAATGTTTCGGCATTCCTTATCCGCCTCGGCCCGAATTTTCATGGCCTCCTCCTCGCCTTCAGAGCGATACTTCTTGGCCATGCGCTCTCTCTCGGTACGCATGCGCTCAAAGACGCTTTCCTTATTCTGCTCGGGCAAATTCAATCTCTTCAGTCGAACCTCCAGGATCTTTATCCCATAATCGGCGGTTGCCTTCTCACGGCATTTGGAGCTAACCTCCTCCATGATCTGATTCACCTTGTTCTCCTGAGGGTCCGTGGAGACCAAGGCCGACAGGGAGTAGTTGCCCAAAGCCGCTCCCATGGCCGCCGAGGCGATGTCGGCCAGAAAAACTTCGGCCACAGATCGTTCTTTCACCGACTCCAGAAACTTCAACGGCTCGCTGATACGCCAGCCCATGTAGCTGTCCACCAGAACATTCTTCTTGTCCTGGGTGAGAAACTCGCTGGGCTTCGGGTCGAAAAGCAACAGCCGGCGGTCGAACCGCCGAACTGACTGGATGGGATCCGGCCATTTTAGCTTGAGGCCCGCCGTGGAAATTTCGCGGACAGGTTTCCCGAATTGGGTGATGATGGCAAACTGAGTTTCGTCAACCTGGAAGAAGATAGAGCTCACCATCAGGATAAAAAAACCGGCGACGATGAATGCAACGATCAATTTTCTCTTCATCTTCCCACCCCTTCAAAGATCTCTCCTGGTTGGCCGTTAAAAAATCTGAGGTCCAGCGGCTCCCGGGATGCTCCCGGCTCGACGATGAACTTCTCCATTCCAGTCAGCGATTTCTCCATGGTCTCCAGGAACATGCGCATCTCGGTGACCTCCCGAGCCTTCCGGTATTCGCGGAGAAGAGCCACAAATTTTCCGGCCTCCCCCCGGGCAGCGTTTATTCTCTCCTGTTTTTGGGCCTCGGCCTGGTAAATCTCGTCAACCCCCTTGCCCCGGGCCCTGGGAAGTACCTCATTCCTGTAAGCATACGCCTCGTTGATCAGCCGATTCTTGTCCTCCCGGGCGCTGGCCACGTCCCGAAAAGCCTCAACCACCTCTATGGGAGGGTGAACGTCCTGGAGCTTTACTGCCATCACCTGTATGCCTGAACCAACTCTTTCCAAGGTGGCCTGAAGTGTCTGCAGAATTTGCTCTTCCACAGACAGCCGGTCCAAAGTTAACAAATTGTCCAGGGTTTCCATACCCACCACCGTCCTGATGGCCTCCTCAGCCGCCGATCTAACCAGGGCCTCCGGATCCTCCAGGCGCAGCAGAAAGGAAGTGGTCTCAGCCACCCGATACTGGACGATGGTGTTAACGTCGATCAAGTTCTCATCGCCGGTGAACATGATGGATTCCTCCGGCTTCTTGGTGTATTTCCCGACGACGTGCCGGCTCTCCCACTGATATGAGCGCATATCCGCTGCCGAAGTAATCTGCTGGGTGCGAAACCCGATCTCGATCCGCCTTATGATATTCACCGGGATCTTGCGTGCCTTCTCCACCGGCCAGGGTAGATGTACATGCAGACCAGGCCCTTGACCAGAAGCATCCAATAACCGTCCAAATCGAAATACCAGCGCCCGCTCTCCAGGGCCAACCTGATACAGCCCGGAGGAAAGCCAGAGAAGAACGGTCAATACTGAGAGCCAGACCAGCAAGCGCCGGCTCCGATGACGCAGCCACAGGATCAGATCAAGAGACCTGTGGCTCAATCCGGCAGGGGGGGGGCGTCCTACCAGGGTGTGGCCGAAGAGGTTCGCCAGCCAATATTCCTCCAGCGCTGTCCCCCGCAGCAACGCCCGTATGCCTCCGTATATCACTTCCAGACCTGTTGCAGCGATGAGCAGGGCGATCAGTCCGGCGGCCTGAACGTCAAGGTTGAGACCGATCATACCGCCTACCAGGCCTACCATTACCCCGATTGATGAATACATGTCCATTCGTGAGTGATAGCCATCGGCCACCAGGCTGGTGGAGGATTGCTCTTCCCCCACCTTGATCTTGAGCCGGGCTATAAAACCGGAGACCAAAATGCACAGGAAAATGCCCGCCAGAGCCACGGGCAAACGGGTCAGCTCCCTAGAGGGACCGGCTACAGCACCGGAGAAGATCTGAACGGCCGCCAGAAGAATAAACAGCCCCACCACAATGGCCACGATGTCCTCGACCTTCCGCCAGCGGTCATGGTGATCTCTCTGACCAAGAGCTCCCAGGACAAGACCGCTAAGAACCAGCATGGAGACCAGTATGTCTGAAAGGGAGTGGATGGCATCGGCGAGAATGGAGGTACTTTGAGACCATCTGGCCAGCGTAAGCTTGACGCCCACCAAAATAACGTTGATGGCCACTGAGATTATGGCAATGCGGACTTTTAGATTCATCTCCTCGATCGCCCGGGGAAAGTAAAGGGAATCGCTATTTAAAATTAACGATAAACAAGGTTGAATGCAAGATTTTTCTGGTTTTACAGACGGCCGGATCAAGACAAAAACTCCTGGAGATATAAAATTTTCGCTCAACGAGGGTTTTGCAAAAGGGAGTAGTTCAACATCTCCTCCCTTCTCAAAGTTCGGTCCCCATAGGGTCATATGATACTATTTCAGCAAAACCATCTTCCTCGTTTTTGTATACTCTCCTGATTTTAACCTGCAAAAGTAGATCCCGCTGACAAACGAACCCGCATCCCACCTGATGGTCTTGTATCCAGCCCTCTGCTGCTCATCGACCAACGTGGCCACCTTCTGACCCAAGATGTTGTAAATCTGCAATTTCACGCAGCAATCTTTTGGCAGAGCGTACTGGATCACGGTCACCGGATTGAAAGGATTGGGATAGTTCTGGGAGAGGGAGTAGCTTTGGGGAAGATCGCCGGAGGAACCGTTTTCTTCCTCAGTTGAGGTTGGATTCTGAAGCCACTTTATGACCCTGTCCATAATCAGATCTCTGGTCTCCTCCAGGGCAATGGCCTCAAAGCCGAAGGCAAAAATGACAGTAGCATATTCGATCGGTGGCCTGTAACACATGATAGCGGCGGAACCCTCACCCTCATAATTCGCATAGTCGAATACAGGGTGAACCCATGTAAATGGATGGGAATCAATGGCTGATTGGACACTTTGATTATTGGCTCCTGATCCTCCAGATATGTCCGGCGAAAGACCACTGCTGACAGGGTTCCCCGCTATCCCGATAAGTTTGTCTTTGTCTGTATCAAACTCAAACTCCCTCAACCCCAAAAGGGACATTATAGCTGAGTAGTTATCTTCAAGATCTGAGATACCCTGACCCGAGAGAAATACCTTACCACTGTTAAACAAAAGATAGTCTCGCAAGGTTTTCCCCTCAGAATATGTAAGTGCCTCGGCGTTGTAATAATCCTCCCGATAGTGCAGTTTACCACAGGTCTCTCCCGTTTCCCAGATGATCACCTCATAGCGGTTGAGAACAGATATGTCCGGACTTCCGTAACAGAAGACATCCCAAAGATCGTAGCTGTAGCCATTGGCCTCCAGGGCATCTGTATAGTAGGCCTCATAAAACTTGGGGGTGCCCCGGTACGGACGATTGTAGTTGTCATCGTCTACCACCAGGATTTCTGCGGTGGTGACAAATGGCTTGGTGGTAAACTCCATCAAATTCACATAATCCCTTTGGTTGCCCAAACTGTCTTCGGTGAAGATGTTGACATTGTAGAACCTCTCCTCCCCCACAGTTGTTATCCAGGTGTTGCCAAAGACCCCATCACCAGCCACAAAGTCGCCGTGAACACCATCATCATAAAGGGGTAGATCCGCGACTAATACGTTGCCCACCGGGCTCTCAATATCTGCCGTCACTGACTCCACTCCCGCACCATCCACCAGTTTCGCCCTTATCGTCACGCTGTTTCCAGCACTCGTGCATCTGGGATCACATTCTGGATAATGAACCACAGGAGGGGTGTCGTCCACGACCTCTACAGTAAGACTATCCAACCAGTGGCTGGTCACAGAAGCAGAATCGGTGATGCTCAAGTGCAGCTCAATTGTCTCTTCGGTAAGCCAATCCTCGGGAATAGAGATGACCAAACTGTTCAGGCTTTCCACCATCCCGCCGGGTGGCATGTCACCAAACGAGAGATTGCCTCCTCCTCCGAGAGAAATGGACACCATCGCCGTCACCTCGCTCACTGCCGTCTGACCTTTGTTCTCAAGTTTTACCTTGAGGCGCAGAGAATCTCCAGGGCTGGGAATGGTGTCCTCGCCGGCCACACGATAACCGGCGGCGACGACTGGACCAAGAGTTGAAAAATAGGTGGCGTTGTCGAAAACCCTTGTGTTTGACAGACTATCTTCAGCAACAATGTCCACCAAATAGGCCCTCCCCACCGGATCGGTGATCCAACTGTTTCCGTAGAGATGATCGCCGGCGGCTCCGTCGCCGTGATTGCCATCATCGTAGAGGAATACGGAGTCAAGAGGCGCTTCATCGGGGTTCTCGAACTCTGCCACGACGCCCAATACACCATCTGGATCCCACACATACGCGTTAACCTGCACTTCTTCTCCCGGGGCAACCTGCCTGGGGCTAATTTGCACTCCTGAAACAAAGGTTTCCCAGACCACATACCCCTTATCATACAGGACTTGGGCACTATCAGCGTTCTCCTGCAACTCTTCCAAGGTATACCCTGCAATCATGGCCAGTGTGACCTCAACCTCTTCCCCGGGGGCCAAACTCAGATATGGCCCGCTGGCCATCAAAGACCTGACATCGCTTGGGTAGTCAAATGTCTCAAATATCGCTGGATCGGGATCTTCTGGTATGGCGTGGCCCTGCCCATCCGAATCCCCGACCAACTCTCCGTACTTCCTTGTGTCCTCTTGCCCGTTATCCACGATGCCCTCGGGTCCCTGATCTGACCTCAACCAAGTGGAAAAGGCGGTCAGCCCCACATCTCCAGGGGTTTTCAAGAAGACAGTGCCAATATAGCCCGCCGGCATTGTCCATCCCGGCTCTTCGCCGTTGGAGTCATAGGTATAGCCCAGATTACGAGAGGTGTCAAAGCCTATGAGATCATCGTTGGGACCCACATCAGGTTCATCTAAATCTCCCGGACCAACATCGGCATCCATAAAATACCCAACATAGAGGTCGTCCAATGGAAATTCACTCATATTTTTGATCTTATACTCTAAAAAAACGTAATTCATCTGGGGACCGGAGCCCCAACAATAACTTCTCTGCTCCACCCGAATGCCCAGGCCATCGGTGTCGTAGCCATAAGCGGGCCAGAGAAAATAGCCCTCCTCCTCCGGGATCCAGTCGCCATACACACACCAGGAGTCCTGTTCGGAGACTTGGTCTCCCTCTGCCGGATCGAGATCGTACTCGTCCGTGCCAAAGTGCGTCCTCCGCCGGGAATTAAGCGAGGCCGTATCGGCATATTCCCAAAGCCTCTGATAGGGGGCAGGCAGGCCACCTGGGGGGACAAAGAGGAGGTCTCCACCCCCCACCTCCTCCGGAGGGATAATCTGGGTACTCAGATATAATGGGCTCATCGGCGACACATCTGGATCATACGCACCAGTGGCCACCCTCGGCTCCCAAGTGGTATCCTCCTTTGTGACAACGGGATATCTCGCCCCGATCCACAGCCCCGATGAGAACAGATAGAATTGCCTCGTGCCTTTCGGATATTCGGCAACAAACCCATTCCAGTTGGTCGTACCTTCGGGCCAAGTCCCATCATAGATGCCATCCCAGTGTTCGGGGGCCTCATAGAGCCCTATCAGGCCCGCATTGGTAACGGTGACCCTGGTCAGGTCTCCTAGCCCTATCCAGGTTGCCCGAGCCACAGAAGGTTCATCATCCTTGCCGTGTAGGCTCACTTCCTGTTTGCTAACATACCTAGGACCCGGTAGCTCCCCCGCCTGCCTGGCCTCTGTGGTCATCACCAAAATGGCCACCAAAAACCCACATAATAGCAAAGCAACCAAAAACCTCCCTTTACCTTCTGCATCGATCAGGAAAGATCTCATTGAAGCCATTCTGCCCACCTCCAGTCTGTTCGTGAACGTTTTCCAATTGCAGCAAAGGACACACGGAAATGAGAGAGCTCTCCTCAATCCTCCTCCAATTCCCCTATATTTTATAAGACTTTTGGCTTATAGTCAAGAAGTATTAATAGTTTTGTCAAACTTTTCGATTCAAGGAGAACCAGAGCCTGGCGAGTTAAAAGGTTCGATGGCGAAACAATACATCGGGTCGGGCAAGGTAGCTCTCCCCAGTCGCCGATAGCTCCGGAAACGGTAGAGGATAAGAAGCATCACAAACCGGATATTTGAACACCGAAATACAGGTCCAGAGGGGGTAGCGGAAGACAGCGAGGGGCGCGGCCGGCCGAACGAA
>CBDUWG010000063.1:0-8062 GCA_965370845.1 uncultured bacterium | reverse complement strand
CTTCTTTCCGGTGAGCAGCGACATCTCCCCGACGAAGTCGCCTATCTCCAGCTGAGCCAGCACCGCCTTGGCCCCTGTTTCGTCGACGGCGCTGACCTCCACTCGCCCGGAGGTGAGAATAAAAAAGGAATCCCCCTCATCTCCCTGATGGACGATCTCCTCCCCCGCCGCAGAACGATAGGCCCGGGCACCCCAGGCCAACCGTTTCATTTCTTCCGCAGACAGAGCAGAAAGAATCTCCACTTGCTCAAGAACTTCCATGATGCCGGAGACTTTCTCGACCTTTTCTTTTTCCCGTAGTTCCGTTGAGATGGTGTAAAGGTTCACATCCCGTATGGGGAAAGGAATCCCGATGTTTTCTCGGCGGAACAGGTACCAGATGCTGGTCATGATCTTATCGGCAATGTCCGGATGCTGGGGGAAATTATCGATCCAGTATTTCATCTTGTAATTTATGGCAAAATCGCCGTACTCTGTCACCCAAACGCGCGGCCTGGGCTCGGTCAGCACCCCCGAGGTCTGAAGGGCCGCCTGAACTATGACCTCTTTGACCTTGTTGGGCGCCAGCTCATACCGGGTGCCCACATTAACATACTGGGCATGACGAGGATTGGGAGCGGAGTAGTTAATGATCTCCTCTTTGGAGACGTTTCCGTTAGGAATGATAACGAAGTCGCCATCCAGGGTCCTGATGCGGGTGGATCGCCAGCTGGTCTGGACCACAGCTCCCACCTGATCGCTGACCTTCACCCAATCGCCCACCTTAAAAGGTTTGCCCACGTGCAGGGCCACGCCGGCAACGATGTTGCCCAGCACATCCTGCAGAGCTAAACCGATAACCGCAGAAAGCACTGCTGAGCTGACCAGCAGGGTGGACAACCTGGCCTGGAAGACCTTGGAGATAATCACGATCATGACCAGAATTAGCAGGGTGATCTTGATCAGCTCATGAAGAAGAACCGGGATCTGGATCTTCCGTTTGTCCCGGAGGAGTTTTTCGACAATCAGGCGATCGAGCAGGTTAAACAGGATAAGAATGCCCAAAAATAGAGCCGCGGCCCGGAGCACCTTCATGCTGAACAGATCCAGGGGTACCTGGCAGAGACCCAGAAAAAGCCACAGGGAGACCAGGATTATGCCCAGGTGAGCCAGAAAGGAGGAAATCCGGATGGCTTTAGATCTGGCCAGCAGCCGATAGATGATCTCCAGGCCCACAAAGAGGGCCAGAGCGTACATGAAACTGGGTAAAACTTCGCTCGTCCTCAGATATGTCCATAAATCGACCAGCACGAATCATCTCCTCTGCCAGATCATCCAACCACAACTCCCGGAATACGAATTCTGGGAACTGAACCTCTCACATAGTACGAAAAGGCAACCGCTCTGTCAATAAAAAAAACGCCGCGGAATACCTTTCCGCGGCGTTGCTACCAGAAAAAATCTTATGGCGATCTCTGACTGACGCCAACGGAAAAGGAAATCTCATCCCTGCTGACGCCCCTGATCTCAAACGATAGCTTGTATCTGAGGGGCAGGGAAAGATCAAATCCACCGAATCCGCTGTAAACAAGATTCTCGCTGCTGAAATTGTCGCTTCTTGCTCCTCCATAAACGGTTCCGTAGGAGAAGATATTATACTGGGTGGTGCTTTTCTCACCCTCCACATAGGAGATGTCAAGGCCCACATATGGCCAGACGGCTCCCTGACGGGCCTTGATGCCCAGAGATCCGCCATACTCCCACCAGATGTATTTGGTGTTCAGAGACCTAGTCCATGTCTGAGGAGAATCAGTCACCTCCTGGTCTACCCGGCCTCTACTGTGGAAGTTGAATATCTGGCCGCAGGAGAAAACCTCAGCTCTCCAGATGGGCAATCGCAGAAGGGTGGCTCGTGCACCAGCCCCCCAGGCAAATTTCTGGTCGCTGGTGAAAGTAACCTCGTGCATAGGGATCTCCAGATCAGCTGCTCCACCCTTAGCGAAAATATCCAACCAACGTGTCAGCCCGTAGCTCGCTTTGGTCAGATAGCGCATCGACTCGGTGGGCAGATTTCCGGGCAGTTGTCTGTCCTGATATTCATATTCAAGGCTCATGACCAGCTTGCCCGGTCCGGTAGCGCACATGGGATTGCCGATGGTGTACGCTTGAGCCGACGTGCTGAACAGGAGCATCACCAACCCCAGAGCCAACCATAAAGACGATTTGCACATGGCCGTTTCCTTTCGAAAATGTTTATAATCTGTCGCCGTCCACACTTTGCTTTCCTTAATCTACGGTTCCCATGATAATGGCGCTGGCATTTCCGTTATTGGCACTGGTGACGGATATGCTCAACACGCAGGTCTCCGCGGGTTCTGTATCGCCGCTGTCATCGTCCATGAGCATGAAGGAGAAGCTGGTCCATCCTGCCGATTGCGTGTCTGGAAGGGTAACGTCCACATTTCCCACAATGCTCCCGACTGAGGAACTCACCGAGACACTCGTCCCCGCGGTCATGGGGTTGCCGTTGACATCGTGAACCGAGAAGGTAAATGTCTGTGACCCACCATTTGGCACGGCAAAGGAGGTAGGACTCACGTTGAGAATTGCCGAGTGCCCGGAGAAAACCGTTCGCGTCGAGGTCCAGATGGGATCTCCCAGTCGATCGATGGTCTGGGCGAAGACAATGGCCTGCCCGTCCCCGTTCTTGGGACTGGTAAAATCACAGTAGCTTGAAACGTTGCTGGTGTAACCGGTGGATGGATCCAGGGCCGTGGATACCGGCAGCGGATCCGCTGAAAGAAGGATCACGCTGGCCTGACCAAGGGCATCGGTGGTGGCTGAGCCCTCGACGATCCCGCCGGTGGAGGAGAAGTAAATCGAAGTGCCCTCGGGCACCGGGTTCCCGTACTGGTCGCCGACAAAGGCTGTGATGGCGTTCTGCAGACCATAGGTCATCCAGCCGGCGAAGTTCTTGTACTGGGGAACTACGCTAAAATGGTCCACATCCGGCGGACCTCCGTGAATGGCGATGCTGGTCGCCTCAGAGGAGATGCTCGAACTGGTGATAGTGGCCTTCACCTTCACGGTCTTGGCCACCGTCCCACTGTTCAGAGTGGTTTGCACCCGGCCGATAGCATCGGTCAGATCTGAGATTGGTTCCAGAAACTCTCCTCCTGCGGCGCTGCCCACGATCTCGAAATCCACGGTCACCTGCTGGCTGATGTCCAGAGGAGTTCCGGTGTTGTCCCGGACCTCGAAGGTGAGGGTGGAGGTCTCGTTATCGCCGGACCCCTGAACGCCGATGGAACAGGCGGAGACCGATACCAAAACGACGTTGGAGGCCTGGCCGGAAGTGAAATAAACCTCCGTGTAGGCGTTGGCCTGCGAGGCCGAGACCGAGATCGTGGCCTTGCCGGTGTTCGTTCCGGCGGTCAGGATGGCCTCGGCAATACCCTGTGTATCGGTGTAGGCATATTCAGTGATGGAGCCCAGGGAGGTCTGAAAAGTAACTTCCTGCCCGGAGGACATGGGATTCCCGTACACGTCCAAGACCTCAGCCGTCACCGTTGTCGTAGAGGAACCATCGGCCAGGATGGTGTCCGCGTCTGTGCTCAAAATGATAGAGACCGCCTCATTAGGCGTCAGGGTCAACAACAGAGGACTGGAGGTGATGAACCCGCTGTCCGGCAGCATGGCCTGGGCTGTGATGGTCACTTGCTGTGGTGTAGTGCTGCTGACCAGGGTGGCATGGGCCACTCCCCCGGTGGTCACATCGGCCTCGGTGATCATGCCGGCCGAGGTCTCAAAGGTCACCAGGGTGCCGTCGGAGACAGGATTGTGATTGGCATCTATGACGTTGGCCGTGATCTCCGAGGTGGAAACCCCATCGGCAGGTATGATGGGTGGATCTGCGCCGAGGATGATGGAGTCGGGAACGCTGGCCGTGTAAACCACATTGACCGTCTTGGCGATGTCGGAACCATAGCGCGCTGTGATCAGGGCCGTTCCCGGGTAGGGACTGCTGGTCAGGGTGATGTGCACCTGGCCCGTGGCCCCGGTCGTGCCGCTCTCCGGGCTCAGAGAGCCCAAATTCGTCTCGAACTCGATGAACTTGCTCTCGATGGCCCCGCTGGCCCCCTCCTCTCCCTGGGCCGTGAGGGTAGCCACGATCTCTGTAGTGCTGCTCCCGTTAGCCACGATAGAGCTCTCGCCCGCTATCGCATCCAACTGGACGCCGAAGACCTCGACGGTGGCGCTTTGGGCAATGTCCACGGCAGTGGCCGCCCGGATGGTGACCAGGCGATAGATGCTGTCCGCCAAGCTCACAAAAGTCACCACCGCCTGCCCACCGGCATCGGTGATGGCCTCGGGGGTGACCGAGCCCAACAGGTTCTCTCCCCCATCCAGGACACCATCTTCATCCAGGTCCTCGAAGCCTATGAACCGGATAGTATCCCCGATGATGGGAATACCGGTGGTGACCTCCTGGTACAGGGCGGTGACCGTAGCCGAGCTGATCCCATCGGCCAGAAGACTTGTGGGCAGAAAAGATATGTCCAGAGAGACACCCCTGAAGGTGATATCCACCGTCTCGACGACCGATCCCACCGTCACTGTCACCAGGGCTACCGTGTCCACGCCACTGGGAGAACTGGTCAGAGTGGTCTGAGCCTGACCTTGATCATCTGTGAGAACCGGCGAGTCGATGGTCCCCACGGTGGTTTGGAAACTCACCGGCAGATCGACTATGGGGTTGGCATCGGCGTCAACCACCGAGACATCGATGATGGTGGAGGCTATCCCATCGGCGCGCAGGTTGTCGGCCTGAGGCTGCACCTGGACAACAGCCGCCTCCACAGCGGTGAAACTCACGGTGGTGGTCTGGAATATGGTATTTCCGTAGGTGGCCGAGACCAGGGCTGCCCCGGCACTGGTGGAACTCATCAATATAATCGCCACCTGTCCATATTCATCTGTAGTGCCCTGCTGTTCTGAGAATTCGCCCAAATTCGTTGAGAAATCGACCGTTTTGCCGGGAACCCCATATCCCCGGTTGTTCTCCCTGAGGGTCACCGTGATGGCACAGGTGCTCACCCCGTTGGCCACAATGCTGGAGGGATCCGCGGTCATCTCCAGCACCAGCCCGATGAAGGAGAAACTGGCCGTATCCACCAGACCGGCCCCGGTCTCGGCCCGGATAGTCGCTTCTAAATCCGTGGTAGAAGCCTCGCTGCAAAGATTCACACGGGCCTGACCACTGGCATCGGTGATGCCGCTGGCCTCGATCTGTCCCAGGCTGACCTCGCCGCCGTCCTGGAGGCCGTCCCCGTCCACATCATTGAAACAGCGGAAGTTGACAGTTCGATCTACCAGCGGCAGCCCGCTGGTAGTCTCCTTGATCTCGGCAATGACCGTGGTTGAGCTTACGCCATCGGCCAAGACCTCCTGCTCAAGACCCGTAATGCTGAAGGTTACCCCTTTCAGAGAGATCGCGGCCTCCCCCACCACAGAGCCCACACTGGCGGAGAGGCTCACGGCCTGATCGTCAACGGCCGGAGGACTGGTGAAAGTGGCCTCTGCCTGCCCCAGAGAATTGGTGGTAGCCGACGGCGTAATGGTGCCGGTCTGGCACTCAAAGCTCACGGCTACGTTCTCGATGGGCTGGCCATCGGCGTCGGTGACCGTGGCCGTCAAGATCGTCTGGCTTTCCCCATCGGCCAGCAGCTCGTTCTCGTCTGGCTCCGGGGAGACCTGGGTAACATCGGAGGGCAGGAACTCCACCGTGGTGCTCCGATTCAGCCCAGAGCCGTAGCTGGCCGTGATGGTGGCCGTGCCTGAGAAAACATCGCTGGTCAGAGTGGCTTCGGCCTGGCCAAAACTGTTGGTGAGCACCTCCTCGGTGATGGTTCCCAGGTTGGTCACAAAAACGATCTTCTCGCTGGGCAGGGGTAGCCCCGATGTGGCCTCTTGTAGAGTGGCCGTCACCGTGGCGACGCTGGTTCCGTTGGCCACGATGCTCGTCGGCTCCGCCACCAGGGAGATGTCGTAGGAGGAGAACTCCACCGGCAGGGAATCAGACACGCTACTCCCAAAACGAGCCACGATATTACAGGTTCCGGGACTGGTGCTGCTGGTCAGGGTAGCCGTGGCCCGGCCATCTTCCCCGGTAATATGTGGGGAGGAGATGCTGCCCAGGTCGGTGGTGAATTCCACGCTGGCGCCGGAAACCGGGTTCCCCTCAGAGTTTAACAGTCGAGCTGTGACCTGGGTGGTGGTCTGACCATCGGCCAGAAGGGAGCTTTGATCCGAAGTGAGGGTCAAGCTTAGAGCTCGAAAAGTCACCATCACCGAGTCGACGATGACCGTCCGGTACTCAACCCGGACGATGGCCAGCCCACTATTTTGCTCGCTGGTCAGAGTGGCCATAGCCTGACCATCGCCATCGCTCTCCACCTCGCGGGGCGAAATACTGCCCATATCGGAGATGAAGGTCAGCGGCAGTCCCACCACCGGCGCATGGGGCGATGCCGTCTCTGTCATGGTGGCCATCAGCTGAGTACTGCTCAGGCCGTCGGCGGAGAGAGCCTCCTCCTGAGAAAACAGAGCGAGGCTGATGCCCCGGAAAGTAACCTTGGCCAGCTCTGCGACGGAAGCGAAAGCAACTCCTTTAGCGGCGGCTCCTATCTCTTCCCCGACATCACGTGTCCTACTTTTTTGGCTTAGCACATCCTCGGGGAAAAGACCGCGGGCCTGACAGGTACCATAGCTGATGTAGACCACGGTATCCCGGGAGCTGACCCCACTGGTCAGGGTAGCCATGGCCTCCCCGCTGACATCGCTGGTCGCCGGGGATGTGATCTTCCCGCAGGTGGTATAGAAGTAAACAATGACATCGGATTGTGGGGCTCCGTTGTCGTCAAGAATACGAGCGGTCACCGTGGAGATGCTCACTCCATCGGCCAGAATGCTGGCTGGCTCGGCGACGATCACTCCCGTGCCCACTCCTATCTGCACCTCTACGCTCCGAGAGGCATCCCCTGCTGTAGCCGTAATCTTGGCAACACCATCAACGGACCCAGCCAGAAAAATGGCCGTCGCGTAGCCGGAGGAGTTGGTGATGACCGGGTCATCCACCGTTCCCATGCTGGTGGAAAAATGAACCGTCTGTCCGGAGATGGGGCTTCCCTCTGTGTCCACAACCAGGATTGTGATAAGCGATGAATCTACAGCAGCATCCACCAGCGGAGGATCAGCAGTC
This sequence comes from uncultured bacterium, assembly GCA_965370845.1. Taxonomy (GTDB): domain Bacteria; phylum SM23-81; class SM23-81; order SM23-81; family SM23-81; genus DAOVRJ01. The sequence goes on along the minus strand of CBDUWG010000063.1, from coordinate 822 downwards.
ATAGAGGTGATGAAAACCGTGGGGTCGTTCACGGGAGCCACCGGGTTGGCCGACCGATGCTTGGTGCAGCTGAGCGAAAAACCCAGCATGGTCACGGAAACCAACAACAGAATACCCAGCAAAACGTTTTCTTTCTTGAATCTCATAACGACATCCTCCCAGGTTAATTCTCCAGAAATCATGAAACGCTAAAAAATTTGCCATCATCATTCTATTTTAGCAAACTATATGCCATACTGGATGCAATTTCGGGATCCTCTGGGATTCAGCCACGTAACCTACTGGGTTCGTTGCCAATTAACAGAATACTGCCCGCCTGAAACGAGCCGGCTCAACCCGCTCAGACCGAGACGGTGGGCCACGAATTTTGCAGATTGCCTCTGTTCGCTCGGCAAAAAAAACCGCCAGACGACGAATCGCCTGGCGGTTGAACGCCAATTCGTTATTGTTACAATGGTTACCTCATCAAAACCATCTTCCGGCTCTGGCTGAAATCACCGGCCTTCATGGTGCAGAAGTAGACGCCACTGTTCAGGTAATAACCAGCGTTATCCTTGCTGTCCCACATGATGGTATACGTGCCGGCATCCTGATGCGCATCCACCAGAGTCCGGACTTCCTGGCCGACGACGTTGTAGATGGTCAGGGTGACCTGACCGGCCTCGGGAGTCTGATAGCCAATGGCCGTGGACGGGTTGAATGGGTTGGGATAGTTGGGCAGCAGGCTATAAGCGCCCGGCACACGGATGCCAGCAGAGGCGAACACCGGACCGTGATAGGTTATGTTGCCCTCGTAGTCCTCGTCGGCCAGCTTGTAGTAAT
>CBDUWG010000062.1:0-8120 GCA_965370845.1 uncultured bacterium | reverse complement strand
CATGGACGATTTTGCAGCCATGAACGAGGTATACGGCCGTTTCTTCTCCGAGGACCCCCCGGCCAGGGCTGCCGTGGAGGTTTCCCGCCTCCCCAGGGGAGTTGGAGTGGAGATTGAGGCAATGGCTTTTGTGGGATAGAATAGTCTGGATTTTTATCTCCCGATCCCCACCCATTCCCGATCCTGGATCCTGGATTTTGCATCCTCCTATCTACCAGCAGGTTGATAGAAAAATAGGTCGCTGCAAAATTTGGCCTTGACTGCGTCCGCCGGCATGTTTATGTTTGTCGGTGAGCGGGCCGGTGAGGTTCCGCTTTTTTTTGAATTTGGATATGTCATTCGTAAGAGGTTGGTTCTTGTTACGTGGTACGTGTTACGTGGAAACAGCGAGATTCGAGACTCGAGGATCGTAAAGGCTGAAATGCAGAGACCCGAGGCTAGTAACGTAAAAGACTGTTTGGCTTTTATCTTTTACCAGGATCTAGCATCCAGGATCCAGGATCCTCTTCTTTCAACTCTCTAAACTCCCTCAACTATTATCCAGTATCCAGTATCCAGCATCCAAAATCCAGTATAAAGTGAGCTGACACCGTGCGCTGGCTTCTTGCCCTCCTGTTTATTCTCCTGCTTCCTCTCCCCGGCCACACAGCCTTCCAGTTCCTGGACACGGGTGCACGCCCTGTTGCTATGGGCGGGGCCTTCTGCGCCGTGGCCGATGACGCCCACGGGCCGCATTACAATCCCGCCGGCATGGCCTGGATCCATGGCCGCAAGGTGGCCATCAGTTATTGCCAGTTCTTTCGACTGGCCGACCTGGCCCTCCACGAAGTCTCATTTGTCCAGCCGACTTCATGGGGTGTTCTGGGCCTGGCCGCCCGGCGGTTTGGCGGAGATCTCTACCGGGAGATGTCCGTAGATCTGAGCTTTGCCCATCCCCTGTCAGAGGGCGTGTCGGTAGGGATTTCCATGCGCGGCTTGCAGCTGGCTATTTCTGGCTATGGATCGGACGAGACCTTGAGCCTGGACCTGGGCCTTCTGGCGGTCATGACCAGCAGACTTCGCTGGGGACTATCGGTGCGCAACCTGAACAACGGTAGTCTGGGAAGAGGAAAAGAGGAGATGCCCCAGGTTTTAATGGTGGGGTTTGCCTTCCGTCCACACTCCCGGCTGCTTCTTTCCGCCGATCTGTTGGAGGACATCTCCGATTGTTCTCTGGAAAAGCTGGCCGGCGCATATCCCATCGAGCTACGCCTGGGCCAGGAATCCAGCCTCTGGAATCCCCTGACCCTCCGCCTGGGCCTACAGAGCTCCCCAACCCGATTTTCAGTGGGCTTAGGTCTCCGGGCCGGTCCCTTCCATCTCAACTACGCCTATCGTTCCCATCAGTTCCTGGACGAAACCCACTATGTTTCCCTCACATCACCCTAAATCACAGTGTCCTTGCTTGATGGTTTCTCCCGGGCAACCGGCTCCTCACAGCGCTGGCCATGGAGGACAACGTGCGCTATCCTACGGCTCTGCTTGCCACACTGCTGCTGTGCCTCCTTTTCCCCTTCCCGACCCAGGCTCAGGAGGGGGATTTTATTCCCGATGAGGATATGCTGGAGGCCGATGATCAGGCCTTCGATCCTCAGGAAGTCCTGGAGAGGCTGGAGGAACTCCGCCGGCACCCCCTGGATCCCAACCAGGCTTCATTTTCCCAGTTACAGCAGATCCCTTATCTGTCGGCGTCTCAGATCAGGGGCATTTTAGATCGCCGAAAGAAGGGCAAGTTCGAGAGACTGGCGGACCTTCTTCAGGCGGAGGGAATGGACCCAGGGACCCTGGCCAGAACCCGGCCGTTTCTCAGGATTCGCCCGGTTCGCCGGAATCGGGGTCATCTGCGTTCACGGGGGGCAATAACCCTGCCGTTGGCCAGGGGATTTCAAGAGAACCACTATTGGGGCGATCCTTTTAAGATTTACCTTCGCCTGAATCTGTCCGTAAACGAGCATCTGCGAATGGGTATTCTCTCCGAGAAGGATCCCGGGGAGCAAGAAGTGCTCGATCACCGGTCTCTCTTCGTTCAATTGGAGAGTATCGGTCCCCTCCAGCGGGCCGTCGTGGGAGACTTTGCCCTGGAGTTCGGGCAGGGACTGGTTCTGTGGACCGGCGGCGGCTTTGCGGGAGGGGCTCGCTCCCCTTCCGACATCAAACGCAGGGGACGGGGTATCAGGCCGTACATATCCACGGATGAGAATCTTGGCCTGCGCGGGGTCGCTGCTGCCTGTGCCCTGGGTCCTGTGGAGTTATCCCTGTTTTTCTCCAGGGCACTCCTGGACGCCAGCCTCGAGGGAGATGGAGCCAGAAATTTCTACCGCAGCGGGCTGCACCGGACCCCAGGTGAGATGGAGAAGAAGGATGTCCTTGGCGAGACCCTGCTGGGCGGACATTTAAGCGGACGTCTCTCCCAGGACCGGGTCGTCGGGTTGACCTGGTATAGCTCCCGATATCAGCCTGGTCTGATCGTTCCGGATCACATTCGCAGTCGCCATGCCTTCCGGGGCGATGTCAGCCAGGTCTGGGGCGGCCACTTCGATCTGGTCTTCGGTCCCCTTGACCTCTTCGGAGAGGGCGCCTCCAATCAACGGGGAGCTCATGGCCTCTTACTGGGTCTTCTGCTGGACAGCGCGTCTTTGCGCACCACGCTGGTCTATCGCCATTACCCGTCGGACTTCTGCAATCCTCATGGCGCCGCCCTAGCTGCTAAAGAGGACCAGAACGAGTCCGGCATGCTGCTGGGCCTGGCCTGGCGACCGGCCGCCGGCTCTCGATTGGAGCTGCTGGTGGATGGATATCGCCGTTCCTGGCGTAGCTACCAGTTAGAGATGCCCTCAGCCGGGGGAAAATGGTCACTCCAGCTGGTGCAGAAGCTGGGCAGTCGGACGATGCTGACCTTTCGCCACCGGGAACAACACGGGGATGTGGCCGTGGTCTTCTCGCCGGGGATGGGCAAAAATGTCCGCCGTCACCAGCGCGGGCGGCGATTTCAGTTGGACTGGAAAGCCTCCGGAATGGTGGAGGTGAGAGGGCGATTGGAGACCAACCGGGTGTTTGTGGAGACCAAAGGTTATAGGGAGCGTGGGGCCTTGCTTCTGGCCCAGCTAAAACTTGTCCCTGGCAAGGCCATTAGTTTGAGAGGAATAATTGTCTTCTTCCGGGCCCCCACCTACGATGCCCGGATGTATGTCTGCGAGGTGGGACCGGCCGGCGCAGCTCGCAACGTGGCCCTTTTCGGTCGCGGCAGCCGAGTTTTCCTGGTGGTGAGGTTCAAGATGGTCAAGGGGTTGGAGATGTCCGCCAAGTTCTGCAGCATCCACTATGACGATCGCCAGTCGATAGGGGATGGCCCAGAGGAGATAGAGGGGAATGTGAAGAGGGAAGCCATGATACAACTGGATTGGAGATGGTGACCAAATCGCTGATCAGGTTGGTTTTGATGAAGTTAGTCTTTTTCCCCAGGTCCGGAAAAAATCCTTGACCAGCTTGAAAAAAAATGTTATTATGGAGTGAGAAATTCCACCGGGCCCATAGCTCAGTTGGTTAGAGCCACCGGCTCATAACCGGTCGGTCCCTGGTTCGAATCCAGGTGGGCCCACGTAAAAAAGCCGGGGGTTTGGGTCGGGGAAAGTAGTTCTGTTTTGGGGCGATTAGCTCAGTTGGTTGGAGCGCCACGCTCACATCGTGGAGGTCACAGGTTCGAGTCCTGTATCGCCCACTCAAAATTTATTGGTATTGTTACTCGACCACCAGAGGACAGTTCTGTTGAATGGTCGTTGCCGCGCGTTCCCGTGGTGAAGGAGGCCGCAGGGTTTCGGGAGGAAATTGGAGGGCGATTTCGGACCGAGGGAAGGAGTTTCTTGAGAGCGAGGGTGAACATCATCGAATTTCTTGTGGCTGATATTATTTGCTTAGCGTGGCAAGACTTAAAGGGGTGCACCTCTGTTTGGTGCACCCCTTCTTTTGCTTTCAGACCCTTTCTAACCCGGGTGCTCAAAGGTTAAGGTCGGTGCAGGTTTTGTTGAGACCCTCTTTATCTAAGGATATTGCCTATGCGTGAGAAGCTGAAGATGCTAACAGAGCTTCAGGAGATCGATCAGAAGGTCGATCAGCTGAACCACTCCAAGATTGACCTGCCAGCGGAAATTGAGACATTGAAAAAACAGGTTCAGGACCTGGATGACAGTATCGCTGATGGCCAGGCTAAATTGGCCCAGCTGGAGAAGGAAAGAAGAGAGCAGGAGCTGGGATTGGAAACGGCTCAGGACCGGTTGAAAAAATACCAGCAGCAGCTGAACAGAATTAAAACTAATCGAGAATACGATGCCATCCAGACGGAGATCGATGTTCAAAAAACCAGCATTTCGGAGCACGAGGAAAGTATCCTGAATATCATGACCACCTCGGAGGAGTTAACTGAAACGCTGGAGGAGTATAGCCAAGAGCTGGAAACGCTTAAGGTGCAGAATGTTCCCAAATGGGAGCAGCTGGAAATTGATCTGTCTTCCATCGAGGATAAGCTGGCCATACAGCAAGATCATCGCAAGAACGTGACGGTGCGGCTGGAAGGGAGGTTGCTGGTCGCCTACGAGCGCATCAGGAAGGGGAAGAACGGCCTGGCCATCGTGCCCATCCGCAAGAGGGCTTGCGGGGGTTGTTTCAAGACCCTGCCACCCCAAACAATTCAGGAGGTGCGCAGAACCGACAGCATTTTGATCTGTGAGAATTGTGGGAGAATACTGTATTGGGACGAGAATTTGGAGAGCTAACCGCCTTCATCGATGGGTCCTCCTTGGGGAATCCAGGCCACGCCGGGGCCGGAGTGGTTTTTTTTGATTCTGCCCAAAGAGAGGTGAAAACCCTGAGCATCTACCAGGGAGAGATCACCAACAATGTGGCCGAGTATCGGGCCCTGATCTTGGCTCTGGAGAAAGCCAGGGATCTCGGTGTGCGTCGGCTGACCATTTTCTCCGACAGCGAGCTGTTGGTGAGACAGTTCAATGGCCAGTATAAAGTGAGGAATGCCGGACTGAGACCTCACTTTGAGAAGGCCAAGAAGCTCCAGCAAGAGTTTGAGGTCTTGGAGATTAGCCATGTCCCTCGCGAGAAAAATCAACGGGCGGATCAGTTGGCTCGTCAGGCCGCTTTCCGTAGATCCTTATCTCAAGAGGAGGAATCCTCAACTGCGATGCCGGGCGAGTTGCTGAGCGGGGTCTTTTCCCTCGATGAGGTATCTCTCTTGCCGGAGTGGTCCGACGTGCTGCCGGAGCAGGTGAAAACAGAAATCGTGGTAGCCGGGAGCATCCGACTGGGATTTCCCCTGCTCAGCGCGCCCGTTGCCTCCGCGGAGCCGGTATCTTTCGCCACCGCGGTGGCGTTGAGGGGTGGTATGGCCATACTGAGGCCCAGCAGGCTTCCCGGGGACCAGGTGGCGGCGGTGAAGAAGGTCAAGGCTGCTAGAAAAAAGGGAGTTGGCCCTGACAAAGGCGAATCGGGCTCGATTTTCTCCAGCCGGGACGAACAGGGGAAGTTTCGGGTTGGCGGTTTGGTTCATCCCGCCGAGGATCTTCTGGATCGATGCGCAGCCCTGGTAGAGGTGGGAGTTGACCTGGTGGTGCTGGAGGCCTCTTTGGGGCACGGTCCGGAGCTTATCAAGGGCATTGCTCAGATCAAGGGGAAATTTCCTGATTTGTCGCTAATAGCCGGAGATGTGACCGATCCATGCGGAGCTCGACAGATCCTGGAATCGGGGGCCGATGGGATCAAGATAGGTGCGCCCTTTATCCTGGGGCTAAAAGTGCCCCTGTTCACCGCCATCCGGAATTGCGCCCGCCTGGTCGAGGAGCACGGCGGTACTCTGGTGGCCGATGTGGGCACAGCGGAGCTAATGGTGGCCTCCAGCCTGATCACCAGGGCCATTGGTGCCGGGGCTCATATTGCCATGGTCTCTTTTCAGCCCGCCGGCAAAGTTTGGCAGGCACAGATTTTGGCGGAGGGTCTAGATAATTTAGGGGATGATTTGCGCATGATCATGTCCTGCTGTGGGGCCAGGAGCGTCGAGGATTTGCGTCGGAGGGCGAAATTTATCAGAGTTTGGGGAGGTGGAGGGGTGTAATTTGCGGGGCCGGGTCTCCAACGATACAATCAACGTACCGTAGTTGAATGTGGGAGAGTTTGCTCAACAGCATAAACCCGAGGAAAGACTCCGCCAAAGCAGATCGGATGATCGCGGGTCGCTATGCGGCCTGAGGAAAGTCCGAGCTCCACAGGGCAGGGTGCTGGATAACGTCCAGGCAGGGTAACCTGACGGAAAGTGCCACAGAAAATATACCGCCCCGACCTCGGTCGGGGTAAGGGTGAAAAGGCGAGGTAAGAGCTCACCGCGATCCAGGTGACTGGGTCGGCACGGTAAACCCCACCCGGAGCAAGACCAAATAGGGAAGGAGAGGTGACCCGCCTCGTTATAACTTCCGGGTAGGTCGCTTGAGGTGCGGGGCAACTCGCATCCCAGACAGATGATCATCGGAGAGATAGCTTTGAGCTGTCTCTCTACAGAACTCGGCTTACAGATCTGCTTTGGCGGAGTTTATTTATTCACCGCGAATTATTCACTGCGAAAGGGGGTTTTGAGTTCATGAACATGCGCTGGCAACTCGCTGATGAGCCCGATCCCCAGCGGCTCCGGATGTTCTGCAAAGAACTGAGTATTTCCCCGGTCATCGCTGGCTTTTTGCTCAATCGCGGAATTGAGACGGCGGAGCAGGGGTACAAATTTCTCCATCCGCGCCTGGAGGATTTGCATGATCCCTTCGCCTTCAGGGATATGGGGCTGGCCGTGGACCGCATTATCAAGGCTCTGAGGAACAAGGAACCTATCATGATCTTCGGAGACTATGACGTGGATGGAATCACGGCCACATCTGTGCTCTATCTCATCTTAGCTCGTCTGGGAGCGGAAGTCTCGTACTACGTGCCCAATCGGATGAGTGAGGGATATGGTCTCTCTGCCGTCGGTATCCAGGAGGCCAGGGAGCGAGGCGTCACCCTGATTATTTCCGTGGATTGTGGCATCACGGCTATCGATGAGGTGAACCTGGCCAGGTCACAGGGCATTGATGTGATCATCACCGATCACCACGAGGTTGGGGACCGGTTGCCCTCCGCTCAGGCCATCTTGAACCCTAAACGGCCGGACGATCAATACCCGGACAGGTATCTGGCCGGTGTAGGGGTAGCCTTCAAGCTGGCTCAGGGTCTTTACAGTAAACTCGGGTTTGACGATTCGGAGCTGGAGGAGCACCTGGATTTGGTGGCCATGGGCACGGCCGCGGACATCGTCCCTATGGTGGGTGAAAATAGGATTCTCACAAAATTTGTGCTGGAACAGGTGGCCAAAACAGGCAAGATCGGCCTGAGGTGCCTGGTGGAGACCGTCGGCCTTTTGGGCGAGGAGATTCAGACAGGACACGTGGTTTTCAAGCTGGCTCCCCGAATCAACGCCGTCGGCCGGCTGGGCAATGCCCAACGGGCCATCTCCCTGCTGACCACCACGCAGGTAGAAGAAGCTCGTCAGAATGCCCGTTTTTTGAACGAGGAGAACCGCCGCCGCAAGGAAATCGACGGGAGCATGTTACAAGAAGCCAAGGACCTCATCCAGAAGACTGTAGATCTGGAATCCGACAGGGCCATCGTCTTGGCCTCGGAAAAATGGCACCCCGGTGTCATCGGCATCGTGGCCTCACGGGTCGTGGAACAGTGCTATCGGCCGGCCGTGCTCATCGCCCTGGATGGCGAGCAGGGCAAAGGTTCAGGGCGGAGCATTGCCGGATTTAATCTCTACGAAGCCCTGGAGGCATGTCAGGAGCATCTCACCCGTTTTGGTGGTCACAAGTATGCCGCGGGGTTGACCATCGAGGCCAAGAATGTGGCGGTTTTTCGGGAAAAACTGAAAAGACTGGCCGCCGAGAAGCTGAGTTCCGAGCAGCTTATACCCTCGCTGAAGATCGACGCGTCCATAGCACTAGATCAGGTGGGTGAAGACCTGCTGAATTCCTTGAACACCCTGGCTCCCTTCGGACCGC
>CBDUWG010000061.1:0-8134 GCA_965370845.1 uncultured bacterium | reverse complement strand
AGAGTACCTGGGGCACTGCTATTCCCGTATTCATGTGCATTTCCGGCAGGGGAAGACCTTTGGAGAGCGTCAAGGCAAATAAAGGGATACCGTAGATCGCTCCCACGATCAACGCCAGCAGGCCATGCAGGGCACCTTCGAAGGTGAAAAGACCGATGACCTTGCTTCGCTCCATCCCCAGGGCCATGAGCATCCCGATCTCCTTGCGACGGCGCCAGATGGCCAAAACCTGAGTGTCGAAGATGGCCAGGAGTCCCATGAAGAGCAAGAGGCCATATAGAATATTGGTGCTCGCAGATTTTATTCTGACCATTTCAGTGATATCTTTGAGCAGGTAATCCAGATCCCGGTGCACCCAGATCTCATTCCCGGATGGGACCGCATTGATTTCTTTTTGGAGAACGACCAGGCTGGCCTGGCCGGGCGCTTGCAGCATCTCCTGCAGTCTCTCCAGAGGCAGCCAGATCTGCCCCTGATCCACCGAGGGTGCGGAGACATTCATGATCTGCCTGATCTGGACGTCGTTGGCGTCGAAAGTACCATGACCGTCGCGCCAGCGGACGATAATTTCATCGCCCACATTCAGTTTGGTCTGTTTGGCCATCTGGGCTCCGATGAGCGCGGGGATGATGTTCTCACCCTCTAATTTTAAATAAGCGGTGGGCAGCTTGAGGATCTGCTGGTCGGGATCGATGCCCCGCAGCACCGCCGACTGTGCGCGACCGTCGATAAAGATAACCCCGGAAGTCACCAGGATGGATGTGGCCTGGCCCTTCGACACCAGCTCGGCCAGGTCGGAGGAGAGGGGTGCATGGCTGTCCTCGAAGGTAAAGGGATCATAGGGGTCATAATCCTTATGCCAGAACTGACCTCCGCCGGCCTGAAAGTCGATCTTTGTCTGCATCGCATACCTGCTCGTGCCCTGTATAAGGCCCTGGACCCAAATGATCATGACGAAAGCCAGGGACAGGACGAAGACGTTCAGCCAGGTGCGCAGGCCTGCCCCGATGAGATTTCGAAATGCCAGTTTTACGGTCAGCATGGTTTCATCCTTGTTCGTTGGCCTGCGGTGTCATGGCCAGGTCCTCGACGATGCGGCCGTCGTTCAGGGTGATCTTTCGCCGCAGGTAGCGGATCACCTTCTCGTCGTGGGTGGCGAAGATGAAGGTGGATTGCAGCTCCTGGTTGAGCTTGACCATCATCTGCAGGATATTATGAGAATTCTCCGCGTCCAGATTGGCCGTGGGCTCGTCGGCCAGGACGATCTTGGGTTTTTTTACCATGGCCCGGGCCACGGCCACCCGCTGGTTTTCTCCGCCGGAGAGCTGCGCGGGACGGGATTTGGCCCTATCGGCCAGCCCCACCCACTCCAGGGCCTGCATGATGGCCTCTTTTCGCTGCTTGGCCTCCTTTCCCAGAAGCAGCAGAGGGAATTCCACGTTCTCGTAAACTGTGTAGACCGGCAGGAGGTTATAGGTCTGGAAGATGAACCCCAGATGCTCGTTGCGCAACCGGGCCGACTGTTTGTGGCTCAGCTTTTGGGTGTCTTTGCCGATGACCACGGCCCGGCCGCTGGTGGGGTAGTCCAGGGCTCCGATGATGTTCAGCAGCGTGGTTTTGCCCGAGCCGCTGGGGCCCACCAGGCCGGTGAACTCGCCCTTTTCGATGGTCAGGTTGACCTCGTTTAAGGCGGTGAACTTTCTGCTGCCGGCAGGATACTCCTTGACTAGGTCCTGCGTGGTGATCAGAGCGCCGTTTTCCATTTCGGATGCCTCCTCGATCTATTTATCATTGTGATAATTCTTTTGGATTCGTTCAGTGGTTAAAAATGATGATCGCCTGGCCGCCATAACCCCTGCCGGGGAACTCATCTTCGTATGGTATATATTGATCCTTAAGGTCGGGATAATAAAAGAGATCGAGATTCAGGATCCAGTTGTCCCAGCTCCGCTGCCAGGCAAGGTATTGCGAATATTTTCCGTCATCCCAGAAATAAAAGCCCATTGCCGATATATTATCTAAAAATCCAATGGGGTAATTCAGAGAATAAGCCGAGACCTGATAGTCCTCTTCCCACCACAGAAAATCATCGGAAAGGACGATAGCCATGTGTTCGAAAAGAGTGTATAGCCCGTTGCCGATCCCAAAGGTGTAGTCTGTGCCCAAGGTGGTCATCTTCGTGCATTCGTGGCGAAGGGCATTGAATCTCTGCTGCTGAAAGACTGACTCCAGCCACAGGCCGATTTCCATATTCCAGCGGCCGTCCAGGGCCAGGCGATTCTCCCGGAAATCTCCCAGGCCGGCGAAGGGAATGTCCGCCTTGCGGGTGTGCATCGTTAGGGCCATCTCGCCGTCCAGCAGGGGATATTGCAGACGGCATCCGAACTCTGGTTTGCCCTCGGCGGTGAGAAAGAGCTCGTAGCCTTTGGTGTCATTGTTGCCGTACAGCCCCCATAGCCACAGGCTGGCGTTGTTCAGGGCATCGTATCGAAACCTCAAAGCATAGACTCCTTCGGTAAGCCCCAGGGGATCACGGGGGTCCAATCTGTCGAACCACATCAGGGGGCGAAGAAGCACGGCCGGTCCGAAGTTGAGCTTCTGAAGTCCCAGACGTGTCTCGGTCTGGGCCGTGGCCAAGCGAAACTTGAGCCTGTAGAGGTCCAAGCTGGCATCCTCGTCGGCCTCAGAGCTGCCGGTGGACACAAGTCCGTTCAAGGATATTTCCAGATCGAGGAAGCGATCGCCACCTATTGTCTGCACAAGGCTTAGCTGGGGGATATAGCGGAGCCCCGAGTTATAATATCGATCCCCCTGGTTTCTGGTCTCGATGTGCCAGCCGGAGGCCTGTCCTCTTAAATCGTATTCGGTTGCTTCGACATTGGCCATCAGAGAGCTATACCCGATGGTAACGAGGCTGGCGAGAGCGATATTTTTGAGGTATCGTTTGCTCATGGTTCACCGGCTTTCCGTGTTCTCCGTTGGCAATATGCCGAAAAAGAAAAAGCTGTTGACCTCGCGGACAAACTCGGTATAGTCGGGATAGATCTTCCACAGGTCATCGTCTTGCACCAGTTCATAAAGTTTGTTCATGACCGCCAGGATAAACTCAGGACGCATCTTTCGTATATCGCTTTTCTCCTGGGCGCTGGTGACGAAATCTAAGAAGAGGTGGTAATTTTTGGCGCGGATTTCCTCCATGAACTCTTTCATTTCTGGATTGGTGTGAAGTGATTCTTCGATGAACTCCGGACTCATTCTTGAACCAAGTTCTATCTTGTATTCGATGAGCTTCTGCATCTTTTCCCGGAAAGGGATGTCCAGGGCGTCGATTTTATATAGCTTTTCATAACCTTCGTCGAGCCATCCATTCCATATTTCTTTGAGCAACTCGATTTTGTTAGGGAAAAACTTGTAGAAGGTCATCTTGCTGGCGCCGGCCTTGCGGCAGATCTCCTCTACGGTGACCCGTCTGATGCCGAACCTGGTAAACAGGGTGGTGGCCGTATCCATGATCTGCCCTCTCTTCTTCGAAAATCTTTTGTGGGGTTCGTCGGACATCGTTACCTCCCCCTGTTCATTAATATATACGGATTATTGACGATTTTACTGATTTCGTATATATTATAACCCTTCGTATAGTTTGTGTCAAGAGAAAAATTACGAAACCCAGTCTTTTTTACGAAATTCGTAAATTTAGGTTTCGTTTCGTTCGATATTTTTTCTTCAGATATCACATCCCTCAATGACATTCCAGTGGAGAGCTAACCTGATTGAGACAAAACACAAAGGCCGATGGCCTTTCCAGGGTCATCGACCTTTTTTCGATTTGGGTATTTCAATTTGAATCAACAACCGGCGATGATCTCCTTGCTTTTGGGCCCGCAGTTGAACAGCAGGTCGATCACCGAGAGGTTGGGCAGGAAGGGTCCCCACAGTTGCGGATAGACCGGCGGGTGGTATCTGAAATAACGCACCTCGATGTCCGCTTTTTGGAACATCTTCTCATCCAGATACTTTTTCCCCGGAGCGCTGGAGAGATAGACGTCGGCCTCGACCTTGCGGCAGATATCCACCAATAGTTCCGTTCCTCTGGCCCGTATGCCCAGCTGGGAGTTCAACTGGAAGGGTGTTTTAATCTCCAGCACATCCCGCAGGTAGTCCAGAATGGACAGATTGAGTCGCAGCAGGTGAGTCCACCTTTGCTGGAAGACCGTCTCAAAAAAGCGCTGGTGTTCTGAGAGATAGGGAGCGTGATGATAAGCATAGGCCAGGCGCTGGCAGTGTCTCTTACCCCAGTCCCGTTCGTTGAAGATCTCCACGTGATCGATGTGTTGAAGACCACGTCCCTTGCGCAGCACCGGTACTGAGATCCACAGCCGGCCGTCCTTGGTCTTGATTCTATTGCGGCTCATCCACGAGTTACCCAGGGGGAACTGCACATCATCCAGCAGCACTAAAAGGTCAGCCTTCATGGCCTTGGCGAAAAAGCCGGGCCAGGGCATAAAATAAGGCTGATAGCAGGCGACGATCATGATTCGTCTCGTCCCCCTTTCAGCAGGACCAGCGTAGCTCCCCAACCACCACTCTCCGGTGGGGCATCGGCGAAAGACTCCACATCAGGATTGGCCTTCAGAGCCTGGCGGACCTCCCACTTGAGCCGGCTCTTTCCTTTCCCGTGTACGATCCTCAGCCGGCGCAGTTTCAGGGATCGAGCGTTATCGATGAAATCCCGGATCATGGGGGGAACCTGCTGGGGAAAGAACCCGTGCAGATCCAGGGTGTCGGTGACGATGTATGGTGGGCAGGCCAGATTTTCCGCGGAGGTGTTCCCCTCTCTCTCTTCAGCGGATTCTTTAAGCTTCTCCTTTTCGGTACGTTTCTTTTTCCCCCGGAAAGGCCAATGCATTCTGGAAGGTTATCTCCTTTCACCAAAAGGTTTCTGGTCGCCTGAGCATCAGGGCAGAGAAGGCGGTCGTTTCCAGTATTTGGGTTTGGGCCGGGGTGGCGGTATGTACTTGGGATGAAGGCCGGCCTTCTTCAGTGGTTCCAGCAGAGTTTCCATGATCTGATCGCGGTAGCCCAGAGCTGTGGCAGGGATCACTTTGATGCGCAGCTCATGAGGATTAACGATAGAGATAACGATCTGGTATCGGACCATCTGGCCTTCCTGGCCCTCGAACTCCCGGTGCTCGGTCTTGAGCATTCCTGCCGGCTCGTCGAAGACGGCTATACGATAGCCTTGCTCTCTCAGTATCTCGCGGGTCATCCTCAGAGCTTGCCGGGGGCTGTAATCGAAGACGAACCGGTGTGTCTGCGGTGCGGCACAGGCCAGAAGAGTGACGGTCAACAGAGCAAGGAGAGCAACATGATTTCTTCTCATGAGATCTCCCTTATTACAGGGTGAGCGATAAAGGGAGGTTTAACTCCCCGGGGTCGGAACGACCATAAATAACCATCGCGACGGCGGGAAATCAAGGCTTTTTTAGGGAGAAGTGTAGCTGCCCTCCGGCAACTATACTTGATGGATAGAAAATCTTTCTGAAACATCCGCCTCCCAGAGGCGTATCAGAAAGGAAGGTAATCTTTTGTCCCCGAGGGAGACGTTCGTTTTGTTTAAAGCAGTGACCAGTTCCCGAAAGAACCCCCTGGGCACGGCCATTCTGATCTTTTTGCTGGCTCTCCCACCCATCTCGGCCGAAGCCAGCAACCGCTACTCCGGCAAGGATGGCCAGCTGGAAGTGCCTGTTCCGCGCATCGCCAATCCGCCAAAGATCGACGGCCGTCTGGACGAAGATGTCTGGCAACAAGCCCCTATTCTGTGCGGTTTCACTCAGTTCATACCCGCCGACGGCGTGCCGGCCTGCGAACAGACCGATGTGCTGGTTCTCTACGACCAGGAAGCCCTGTACTTCGGGCTGAAGTGCTATTACGAAGATCCCACCACCATCAAGGCCACCCTGACCAACCGCGACGAGATGTTCGTCGACGACTTCATCGGCATCGCCCTGGACACCTACAACGACCAGCGCCGGGCCTTCATGTTCCTGTTCAACCCCTACGGCATCGTCGGCGATGGGGTGCGGGTGGAGGGGGCCGACGAGGATTACACGCCGGACTTCACCGTATACTCCGATGGACGGCTCACCGACGAGGGCTATGTGGTAGAGGTGGCTATTCCCTTCAAGAGCCTGCGCTTTTCCAAGGACGAGCCGATGACCTGGGGATTGAACTTCTTCCGCAAGGTGAAATCACACTCCGTCCGGCTGTCCTGGGCGCCCATCGACCGGGATGTGGGCAATCTGCTCAAACAGTCGGGACGCCTGATCGGCATTCAAGACATCCAGCGCTCCCGGAACATCGAGCTCAATCCGGTCTTCACCGGCGAGATGATCGGCCAGCTGGAGGACCCCGATGACCTGGGCTCGACCTTCCAGCACGATGATCCCAATCCGGAGCTGGGCCTGAACCTCAAGTATCTTCTCTCCACCAATATGACGGTGGATCTGACCGTCAACCCCGATTTCAGCCAGGTGGAGGCCGATGCCGATGTGGTGAACATCAACGAGCGTTACGCCATCTACTTTCCGGAGAAGCGGCCCTTCTTTCTGGAGGGTAAAGACATCTACCAGACTCCCGGCGGGGTTTTCTACTCCCGGCGGATCGTGGAGCCCACAATTGGAGCCAAGCTCAGCGGGAAACTGGGTCCGGCCTCCCTAGGGGTGCTCAGCATCGCGGACAAGGATACTTTGGACGAGGATGTGCTCAACAACGTGGCCCGGCTCAAGTGGGATGTGCTGGACGACTCTCACCTGGGAATACTGGCCACAGACCGTCGCGTCGATAGCCACTACAATACCGTCGCCGGGGTAGACGGCCGTATTCGTCTGAGCAAGCATGAGACGGTCAGCTTCCAGGGAGCGGGCAGCTGGACCGATGATATTGAGGATGGAAGGTCTCACGATCCTGCCTGGTACGCGGAGTTGGAGCACGACAGCCGCCACCTGGACGCCGGCCTATGCGTGGTGGACATCTTTCCCGACTTTCGGGCTCAGCTGGGCTATATCCCGCGCACCGATCAGGTAGAGCTCGGTTCCTGGGTTTGCTACCATTATTATGGGCCTGAGCAGGGGATCGTGGAATCCTGGTATCCGCGGATCTTTTACGGCCAGACCTATGAGCATAGATCATCCGGCTATCTGGGACGGAAGACCGACTGGGTGGTGGCCCCACAGTTCGACCTCCATCTGAGAGGAGGTTGGGAGTGGGGGATGAGCTACAACGGGGTCTACACCTACTATGAGGATAAGGCATTTCCCGATCAGGACCGGCTTTTTTCCTGGTTTTGCACCCCGCGCTGGCAGAAGATCCAGCTCGGCTGCTTCGGCCATTTCGGCGACACGCCCATCTACGACGAGGTTGTGCCGGGCGAATATTGGCACCTGGAGCCGTGGATGGATCTCTATCCTACCTCCCGGCTGAAGCTGAACATGTGGCTCTGGGCCCAGGATGTCACCCACCAGGCAGATGACAGCTTCTTCGCCAGGGCGCGCATCTTTCGCGTTCGGGCCGCCTACCAGTTCTCCCGGGAGCTGTCCTTGCGCACCGTTGTGCAAGCTTCCCGGTGGAAGTATTATAACGAGGACGGCACTCTGGACGAGTTTTCCAAAGATGTCGTCCTGGATATCCTTCTGAAGTATCAGCTTGACCCGGTGACCATCTTCTACATCGGCTATGGGAACGTTTTCGGCGCGGGCACCGACCATGAATACCGCCTTATTCAGGACGGCGTCTTCGCCAAGGCCAGCTATTTGTGGAGGTTGTGATTTTCAGCAGACGCGGTGAAGGTGAAAAGGCCAGCTCGGTGCTGTGCATCGGGCTGGTTTTTTTATGAGAGGAGAGGATTCAAGGATTCGAGGAGTCAAGGGTTCGAGGTTTCGAAGGCGGGGGTTAGGGGTTTGTGGACTCGGGGTTCGTGAGAAATCAAATCCATTTGTCATTCTGAAGCCACCCTTCGCTGCCGTTCAGGGTAAACTCCGAGACCGAAGAATCTGCTTTTGGGGTGGGGAGGTGGTGGGGGGGGGGGGGGGGCGCCGGGCCCGCCCGCCGCCCCCCGGCCCCCCCCCCGGGCCGCGGC
>CBDUWG010000060.1:0-8139 GCA_965370845.1 uncultured bacterium | reverse complement strand
TTTTCTTTTTTCGAGTCTCCGCCTTTGCATTGTCATTCAGAGTTCCGCACTCCGAGCTCCCAGCTCCGAGTTCAAAAAAACTCTCACAACTCGCCGAACTCTCTAAACTCTCAAAACTAAAATCCAGGATTCAGGATCAAGGATCGGGTTTTCTTTCCAGTATCAGTCCAACGTGCTGAACAGTGCCTTGATGGTTAAGAAGGAGGCGCGGCATTGAACTTTCAGGGGGGTTTTTCGTTCATCTTCGGCGAACCAGATGGTAAGCTTGGTTTTCTCCCTGACCAGGTTATTGGTCAGTACATCGGATTCTCTTTCTTTTTCCCCTGCCTGCCTGGAATTTAAAAAGCGAACCTGAACCTTGATAGAGGGGTGTGAGTTCTGCTTAATATTCACCTTTTCTCGGCCGATCACTTTGGCTCGTATCGTCCACAATTGGCCGTCCAGTTCCAGGGGGGAGTCGATGACCTGGTTCTCATCCAGTCGCTCACCTCGCAGGGCATACAGGGCCAGGAACAGATCCCGCACGGATGGGGGCACGGATACCGGCTCTTCTCCATTGCAAAGGGCCAGGCCATCCTGATATCTGACCGTGCGCTGGAGGTCTACACCAGGTTCACAGATAGATCTCCGGTAACGAAGGGTGCGTGCTTCTGGCCAGGTGAAGTAGGAATCATACTGGTTATCCACCTTATAGATAAGGGAGTAGAATGGTGTGCTCTTGGCCGAGATGGCCAGGTGGTAAACGGTCTCATCGTTCTCCGCTGTCTGCTCAGTCACTCGAAGAATAGCGGTGGCCACCGGGATGTTCAGAAAGGTTATCTCGCCGCTGAGGGTCTCGCCTAAAAACGGTGGTTGGGCTTTGACCCTGCTCAGGGGGAAAATGACCATAAAAAGAGCCACTAGAAATGGGATCAGCCAGTTTTTTTTCACGGATTTCACTCCGGCAAGGGTTTTGGTTTAGCGCCGATGTGGTGGATAAAGGCCAGGCCGCAGAGGCCGGGAATCAGGATGTTGATGGTGAACAGCAGCAGGGAGGCTGCCAGAGCTGAGCTTTCCTGGACCCCGAATTGGGAGAAAAAAAGCACTGCCGCGCCCTCCCGAACGCCCAGCCCGCCCATGGTGATAGGCAGCGAATTGATCAGCATCACCAAGGGAAAGCAGATGACCATAACGCGCAGGTCCACATTCTCGAAAGCCCACAGCAGGAGGTAAAACTGGGTTGAGTAAATCATAAAGTAGAACAGGGAGAAAAAAAGCAGCGTTGTGATGCGTCGGTGGCTCAAGCTCCCGAACCCCTCCAGGAAGAGAGAGACCTTGTCTTTGAAGGGCAGCGAACGGGATAGTTTCTTGGCCGTGGTTGTCAGAAGCTCAGGTCGGCAGGCGATCAGGATGAACAACCCCAGGATCCCGATGAAGAGCATATAGAAGACCCCGGAGTGCCAGAGAGCCAGACTGAGGCTGCTCAGCAGAACTGTAGCGCCGAATGCCGAGGCCTTGTCGATGGCCACCAGACCCATCAGTTTCAGTTTGCTCTGCCCCGGAATGAACAGCACCCGGGAGAACTCGCCCACCTGGCCGGGGGTGGCCAGCACGAAGGCGTATCCGCCGATGACGGAGCGGATCAACTGTGCCCTGGACACTTTGACCGATCCGGACAGTAGATAGCGCCATTTGAGGATCAGCAGGCTAAAATTTGCCGTCACCAGGATGACGGCTGCGATAAAGGGCAGGAATCTGATGTGGCGAAAGGCGGAAGCGATTTCCACCACATCTACCCGCAGCAGGATGATGAGCAAAAGCAGGGGGGCTGCTGCGAAACGCAGGATAGTGATGATCTTCTTGGTTTTCGGGCGACCTGCGGGATTTTGCTCCGGCATCTCGCTTTCTCCTCTAAACGGCTTCTTTCTTAAGCACAAGTCTGGTCAGTCCCTCGGAGCAATTCTGACACAGGGGCATCTGGGCCCTGGCGGTGAGGATGTGCCGGCGAAAGACGCGGTATTTTTCACCATGCCAGATTTTTGCTAAGCTCCCGGACCGGAAGATATTGCCCAGGGGAAACTCATTGTCCTTATCGAAACAGCAGGCACACACAGTGCCATCGCTGTTGATCACCGGGCAGAACCAGATCCAACGGCAGTTGTTCCGAATTCTACCTTTTAGCTTCAGGGATTGGGCCCCAAGGATGTAACGGCGATGGGCCTGCCGGTCGGGGAGATATCGCCGCCCTTCCTGAGGGGTTTCTACCTGCAGGGTCTTCAAGGAGATCCTGTCCACCTGGAGATCACCGGCCAGAGCCCGGAAGGTCTCGATCTCATGCTGGTTGTGCTTCATGACCAGGAACTGCAGCTCGATGTAAGGCAGGGATGAGCCCAGATGTCTCTTCGCCCTCACCAGGTGCCGGATACCCCGGATCACCTGCTGGAAATCGCCGCCCTTTCGGTATCCCTGGTAGGTTTCCGGAGTGACCCCGTCCAGGGAGATGATCAGATCATCCAGGCCCGAGGCCACCA
This sequence comes from uncultured bacterium, assembly GCA_965370845.1. Lineage (GTDB taxonomy): Bacteria > SM23-81 > SM23-81 > SM23-81 > SM23-81 > DAOVRJ01. The sequence continues at coordinate 5,629 of CBDUWG010000060.1, read as the reverse complement.
GCCGTTCGGCTCTCTCCCGGCTGTCCAGGAAATGGCCGTTGGTGCTGGTCAAGGTTACCATCTTCCTGGTTTTAGCATAGCGTATCATGGCCAACAGATCTGGGTTAAGGAAGGGTTCTCCCTGATTCCACAGGGTCAGGTGCAGCAGGTAATGTCCCATCTCGTCGATGATTCGGCGAAATTGATCCAGGGGCATGTGGCCCTGCTTTCTGGTCAGCTTGCCTGCCCCCACCGCGCAGAGGGGGCAGTGCAGGTTGCACAGGCTGGAGGGCTCTACCATGAGCATAAAGGGGCGCCCCCAGACGATGGGCCGGCGAAACAGGCTGGAGAGCAAACAGGAGGTAAACACCAGCAGGATGTTCACCACCTGACCGGGGGTCACCGGGGTGGTGAGCACTCGCCGGCAAAGTGTCAAAGACCTTCTCCAACGGGCGGTGGAGCTCATAGGGCCGGTTCCTTTTTCTCCTGAGCCTGCTGTGGAAAAATCAGTTCCGGCAGTGTGACCAGGCGGTAGCCCCTGGATCTGAGGCCGCGGATGATCTCCGGCAGGGCGCGGACAGTCTGGCTGCGGTCCTCCCCGGGGTCGTCGTACTTGGCGTCGTGGAGGAGCACGATGGTTCCGTTCCGGGCCCTGTCCAGAACCTGCCGGACGATGTGATCGGTGCCAGGCTGTTTCCAATCTCCGGTGGAGAGGTTCCACAGAACCGTGCGCATGCCCAGCTGGGAGGCCAGACTCAGGGCCTTCCATCCGGCCAGACCTCTGGGCGGTCGAAAGAAACGCGGCTTCTGGCCAGTGATGCGCTCGATCGCCGCCGAGGTTTCCACCATCTCCTGCCTGATCAGCTTTCGGGGAGCGAGGATCAGATGCCTGTGTCCATAAGAGTGATTGCCGACGGTGTGGGCATTGGCGAGTATCTGTCGGACCAGGTGGGGGTGTTGATCCACGTGGCGGCCAAGAAGGAAGAAGGTGGCCGGGGTGTGGTGGCGCCGGAGGATATCCAGGATCTGTGCTGTATAGATGGGGTGCGGGCCGTCGTCGAAGGTCAGGGCCACGGAGCGATCCACGGTGTTTCCCCGCCAGACGGTCTGTCGCAGGACAGATGGCAGGAGGCGGCAAAGCCCCCGGGTTGTGTCATCGGCCCCGAAGAAAGCCCGTGCAGATCCGCTCATGATTTGGTCTCCCGGTTTCCAGGCCGCCGGGGAAAGTGGAATCCTCTGCGTAGATGGTATACCTTGAGCAGCGTGTCCATGAGATCCCCGAAAGAGGGGGGATGAAACAGCAGGTATCGCTCGGCATAACAGCTGGCCCAGCACCCCGGGCAATGGCGGTATTCGTCCAGCCGCTCCCGGTAGGCTGGTCCGGAGAAGATCTCGCTCAAATCCTGCCCGAAGATGTTGCCGATGGGCTCGCCGCGGCACAGGTAGACCTGGCCATCCTCCATGATCACCGTGCGGGTTGAGAGAAGCGGGGCGTCCAGATAGGGACAGTATCGGGGATAATTACCCCTGGCTGCCTGCTCGATGCCGCGCACAAAGGATTTCAGGTTGAGAATGTTCGGGCTCTGGCTAACCAGCCGGAGCACCCGGCTCAGCGATGGGCCGGGCCTGAGGATGAGCTCATCGTCCTGCCGAGTAGTTTTTGTCAGGGTGTGGTAGAGCCCCACCGTCGTCTGCCAGCCGCACTCGGCGATGACCTTCAGCAGCCGGGGGACCTGCTCCAGGTTCCGGTTGTTGATCACGATGTTGGCGTAAAGCAGAGATCTGGATGCGGAATTGGCCCGTATGCGGGCGATGCGCCGCATTCGGTCGGTGACAGTGGCGGAGAAGTCGGTAACGCCCCTGAGGTCGTCGCCCAGAGGGCCCAGACCATCCAGGGAGGTCTGGATGTTGATCTCGTTGTCCATAGCAACCCGGGCCACTCGCTCCACGAGCTCGGGTCGATGGTAGAGCCCGGTGACCAGGGTGACGGCCACAGAAAAGGTTCTTTTGGCCTCCAGCAGGATCTCCTCCAGGTCCGCAGCCAACAGGGGCTCTCCGCCGCTGATCAGGCCCACATAAGCCCCGTAATCCCGCAGTCGTGAGGCGATGAGCCGAAACCGCTCCAGGTCCAGAGAGGGCGGGACGGTTCGTCGGTTATAGACATTGCACTGCCGGCATCTCTGGGAGCACAGCCGGGTGATGCGTATCTCGGTGCTGGAGTTGAGCGGCCGGTTCTGCAGCCAGCGGACCGCCATTTTTTCCAGCACAGCCGCGTTGTTGGCCAGGCTCACGATATTTTCCCCTCCCGGGTCCGATCCTGCGCCGCATACTGTTGTTCCTTCCAGGTGAATCCTCTTCCCAGACCAGCCATCCCCATAAGAGCCACGTAGGGGATATGGACCAGCTCCCAGAGGGGAAAGATGCTCAGCATATCCCCTCGATCAAACAGCACGGTCCCTTTCCATAGCAGCGTCATCTCCGAGATGGCCTTGACCGCCAGGCAGGCCAGGGGTGGGGCCACCCAGCGGCCACCCAGGATGGTCAGGGGGATGGTTACCAGCAGGGAGAGATTGAGCAGGAATGTGACCGTCATAAAATACAGCAGAGATCGTTGCTGATAGGCAGCCTTGGAGGCCCACCGCTTTCTCTGTTTAAGGAAGGCTCTCAGGTTGGGCATGGGCAGTGTGCTGACAGAGGTGCCCGGGTCGGTACAAAATCTGGTTTTCCATTCGGTCCTGGCCACCATCTGTTGCAGGAGAAGGTCGTCGTCCCCGGAAACCAGGTGCTTGATCTGCCCGAACCCGTCGATTTGCTGGAAGGTCTCTCGCCGATAGGCGAAATTTCCCCCGGAGGCGGAAAAAGCCAGCTTTTTCCCGATGCCCCCCGCTGCGGCCATGAACAGCGAGAAGAACTCCAGGGCCTGCAGGCGAACCCAGAGTGACCCTTTCCGCTCGGGCCGGTTGATCTGAACCAGCCCTGCCACCATGCCCACCGAGGGCTCGAACTGACGGACCAGTCCCTGTATCCAGGTGTGAGGTGCGCTGCAGTCGGCGTCGGTGGCGCAGATGATCTCCCCACAGCTGCTTGCTATGGCTTGACTTAAGGCATACTTTTTGGGCGCCCAGCCTTTTGGCGTTTCCCGGACCCGGATCAGCCGTAGGTTAGCGTGCTGCCCGGTCAGCTCTTCGACTATATCTGCTGTTTTGTCCGTGGATTGATCGTCGGCCACGGTGATGTCGTAAGACCCGGTGTAGTTCTGCCGAAGCAGAGACTTGAGACAGGCGCGGATATGATGTTCCTCGTTTCTGGCGGCCACCACCACCGAAACTGAGGGAGTTGCTCCGCTGCGACCTTTGGGGAGCTTTCCCAGGCCCAGGAAGAAGAGCCACACCATCGCCGAGTAGAGGGTTGTCAGCGCCCCCAGGATTATCCACAGAAACATGAGTTATTCCATTGGGGTCATCACAAGAATTTGCCGGTTTGGATTCTGGATCATGGATGTTTGATGCCAGAGCCTGACAGCTGGCAAATTCCGGCGACGAGCCTTCCATATGTTATGCCAAGAGGTCGTTGTACAACCTCTGTTTTTACGATCCCGTAGGATCCGCCGTCTTCCAGCGATATCCACCCAGAGTTCCCCAGACAGAGAAGACCAGCAAGTAGGGGATATGCAGGATCGCAGCCAGAGGGAAAACCCACAGAAGCCCTTTCCTTTTGAACAGATGGCCGGCCCTGATGAGGATCAACAGCTCGCAGAACACCTTGCCACCGAAAGCGATCATAGGCAGGGGATAGGTTGTTGGGTGGATCAGGGAAAAAGGCAGGGTCACGGCCAGAGCCAGGTTCATCAGCAAAACCCCAGCAAGGATGATCTGTACCCAGGGCGGATAATATTTCCCCTTGGAGGTCCGGCGCCGTTCCTGGGCCACGAACTGGCACAGATTTGCCGGTGGCTGAGAGGTCACCGCCGCATCCGGCTCAAAGGCGTATTGCATCTTCCACCGGGTTTTGTTGGAGACCAGCTGGATGAACAGATCATCGTCTCCGGAGAGAGGTTTGGACAGATCTTTGAACCCGCCTATCTGGTCATAGACCTCTCTGCGATAACCCAGATTGCCACCGGTGGCGGTGAGCCCCTTGCCCCAGTTGATGGCTCCTGCGGCCACGGCGGCCACGGAGAGCCTTTCCAGAGAACGGAGTTTCTGCCAGAGAAGATCACCCTCCTGAGGCACGTAACCGGCTACCAGACCAACGGAGGGCTCAAAATGACAGATCATAGCCCTGATCCAGGTGGGCACCGGCTGACAATCGGCGTCGGTGACCAGGATGATCTCCCCGTCGCTGTTCTCGATACCCGTCTCTAGGGCTCTCTTTTTAGCCCTCAGAGGGCCGTCGCTTTTCCGGGTGCTGAGCAGTTTTATCCGCGGGTTCTTTTCGGCGAAACCGCGGACGATCTCGGCCGTCGCGTCGGTGGAGTCATCATCCACCACCACGATCTCATATCGTTGCCGGGGATAGTCCTGGGCCAGAAGTGCCCGCAGACAATCCGCGATGGATTGCTGCTCGTTTTTGGCCGCCACCACCACGGAGACGGTATACAACTGCCTGTTTTTTCCCTCTTTGACCCGCAGCAGACCCCAGAGGACCAGCAGCAGGAGGGTGCAGTAGATGACGGTAAGCCCCAGGACAATGGGCGATGTGATCGCTAGACAGGCCAAATCTTTGAGTCTCCCTGAGGGAAACATTTGTTGGCGGATGATAAGGTAATACATCCGCTCCGCGTTGACAACTGTTTTTCTCTCATTGACTAGAAAAGATGTTGACTTTCGGACGGTCATGTGTTAATTTTTCAGAAGGAAAGCCAACGCATAAGGGGGAAAGCATATATGAGAAGGTTGTGCAGAGGTATTCGAGTTGGCCTGCTGATCCTGCTCATTCTGGGTCTGGCTCAGACCTCATGGGGACGGTCCATTCACTCTAAAGCGGGCACCAGCGCCTTCTCATTTCTGAAGATCGGGGTGGGAGCCAGATCTCTGGGTCTGGGAGGCGCCTTTGTTTCCGTGGCCGGGGACGCCAGCGCCCTGTATTGGAACCCGGCAGGTATCGCCCAGATGGAAAATCAACAGCTCACCTTGAGCTACGTTAACTATCTGCTGGATATCCACTCCGGATTTGTGGGCTATGTGCTGCCTCGCGAAAACGGAGTGAATATGGGCCTGGCGCTGAACTACTTCTCCTACGGCGAATTCCAGAGGACCACTGTGCAGGATCCCACGGGAAGCGGGTTGGACACTTTCGGGGCACTGGATCTTTCCGTATCTTTCTCCGCCGCCTATCCCCTGTCCAACGGTCTGTGTGTGGGGGGCACGGCGAAGGTGATTTACAGCAAAATAGAAGATTATTCCAGCGATGCCTATGCCCTGGATATTGGCGGTCTGTACCCGTTAACCGATGGCCGGACCAGGGTGGGTCTCAGCATCCAGAACCTGGGGTTTCAGCGAAGCGGGTACGTCTCCGATCACAAGGATGGTTTGGCTCCTGTCTTTCGAGCCGGAGCCAGCCACAGGCTGGCCGGCCTGCCTTTGCTTTTAGCCGTGGATCTGTATAAGCCCATTGACCATCACTTTAATGTCAATCTGGGAGGCGAGCT
>CBDUWG010000059.1:0-8182 GCA_965370845.1 uncultured bacterium | reverse complement strand
AAACAACAATCAGTGCTGTAGAATTTTTAAAACCACAAAAATTTGGAATAAGAAAACGCTCTGGAAGAAAATGAATCCCAAGGAAAACAATCAAAACACAGACCACTATAATGGTCCGACCAATAATTTCTTTCACTTTATTGACTATTATTGCAAAACAAAACCTAATTGCATTACGAATATGGATATTAACTCTTCCCCCTCTTAGCTTAATCTGCAAGCCGTCTCACAACCTTTCATATCTTGTTGATATTTTTTAGTCACTACTGTCCGGCTAAAGTTTAAAAAGGGTAATTCATGGGTCCTAACTCATTGTTCTTACAAGTGCCCATGTTTTGAGTGAATTACCCCCGCTCACGAGCGGCGGTATCCTGCCATGCTTTTATGAATTTCAAATCGATTATTTTTTTCAATCTTATCGCTCTTGTGCGCTTCAGTCATCACAGCATCTTTCATTCGTTGGTGCCATCGGGTGATCCCACCCGACGGGTGCTTACGCCTGCTCTACTTGAGTCAATCGAAATTCACTTGCAGCGTCGGGTACGGTGACCTGGTGCCACTTATAAATGTAGTAGAGAATCAGGTAGACCCTATATCGTACTGCATATCTTACTATGCACAACTAAATTTTGTGTTCAACAACCCTTGCTCTTGAGCGTATCTAATTATATTGCTTACATATAGAACCTGGCGCGTAGCTTCGACTAAAAAATTTAGAAATTGAGTTCTAGCGAGCATCCGTACATGTGGTAATAATTGCCTTAGGATATTCATCTTTTTCAAGTCGTTATGGAAGTAATAACCATTAATCCAAAGATCTGTCACATATTCCGGTGTCAATTTCTTCTCATTATAGACTAATTTTATGCCAATGCTTTTATGCATCTGCTTCCAGGCTTTTCTGGCATTAATTAAATAATCTCTCAGCATCTCGCTAGTGATAGCTTTTTGACAGAGATTGTATATACGGTTGAGAAATACAGGCTCTTTTGGTGAAACAAATTGACGAAACGTAAGCAGGAAAGAGCGTAGGTCCTCCTCGTTTGGCTCTTTCGATATAAACCTTGACCCTTCCATCCTATCCAATTTTATTGTTATATTCGGACTATATCCATCTTTTATAAAACGCGTATTCTTGAGTTCTTCTGCTCTATCCCTGAATAATCCGAGCTGATCTAGAACAGTCATTTTTACCTATTCAACTCCTTTTCACTTAATATAACTTTCTCCTTCACCCCTCCCACCACCTCAACACCCGCAATGCCCGCAGCGTGTTCCACCTGCTGGGCTGGCCCACCTTCTCCATCTCGAAGAAGGTCTTGCCAGCGTAACGATTCTGCAGCACCCAGCGGCCGTCCGGCTTTCGCCTCTTGTAAACGATATCCAGAGCATCCTGGAACCTCTCATCCCGCTCCGCACCCTTTTCCTGGAAGTAGTCCAATCCTCGCAGGACATCGTAATGCCACCGCGGCGGGAAGGAGAATCGGGTCATCTGTGGCCTGACCACCCCCCCGGTCCGCGAGGAGCGAAAAAGCCGGTGAAGCAGGAGAAACTCCCCTGCCCTGGCCTGGGCCTGGCGGATCTGTGGGAACTTGCCGGGGTGAAATTTCTGATACCCCCGCAAACCCTCCAAGGCGCTGATGGTGGTGTGAAAAGAACTGTGCGTGGCCCCCCGGTAAGACTGACAGTTCCAGCCGCCGTCGAGCATCTGCTGGTTCAGCAGATGCTCCAGCAGACGATTAACGCGTTCGTCGGGAAACCGGAAATAGGCCAGGATGGACAGGACCATCCCGGTGACACATGTCTCGCTGTATTTGCGCGTGCTGGAGAAATTGATCCCGCCGTCGCCGTACAGCCCCTTCTCCAGCAGAAGAGCGCAGGCCTTGGTCGCCTGAGGGTGTCCCGCAGGCAGACCCAAACGGCGGAGCAACAGCATGGTGTAGGTGGTGGAGATCCACTTGGGAGAATAGAGACCCCCACCCCACTTTCCCGTCACCTGCTGCCTGGCCAGAAGCCGCTTTGCCCATCTCCCCTGGGCTACGAGCTGACGCTCTTTCTCCCAGACCTTCCGCTCAACCCCCACCAGGTCGCGCAGCACCTGCCAGCGGATGGCCGCATCGCCTTTCAACAACCAGCGGACTATGGGATCTTGCCCTGTCATCTGTTATGTATGAACCAGGTTGCTTTGGTGTGATGCGATCGTGATCTGCCTTCAGCCTCAGATCAGCCTCTGATGGCATCCAGCCGTTTCTTGTTCTCCGGCGCTATCTCGAAGAACTTATCCAGCTTCTCGCAGGAATAGTCATCACAACGCGCGCAGTTCTGGACATCTTTTTCCATGGCGCATTTCCTGATCTCACACACATGGCAGTAATTGAAATGAGTGTCGCCTGTCGATTTACAACCCTGACAATTAATGTCTTCCGGTTTGATCTGGGCGTGATATTGCTTTGACCAGATCTGCGCTACCTGCGCTCTCTTTTGGTCATCGTCATCTCTGGTGGCCGCGAAGGCATCACACTGCTGACAGGCCGAGCCGCAAAAAGCGATCAGCTCATTCATCTGTAAGTCCTTTTCTCCTGTCGCCGAACTACTCATAGATTGCTGTCAGACGGCGTCTCAATATCCGGCATTTAAAGGGACTTTCTCACCTCTTCAAGAGTAGCCCTGGCATCCGGCACCTTCTCTAACCAGTCGCTGAGCTTTTCACAGCTATATTCAGCGCAGTGAGCACAATTTTCCATGACCTTTTCCCGGGCGCATTTTCTGATCTCACAAATTCGGCAGTAACCAATCAGCCTTCCGTCCGTGGTCAGACAACCATCGCAGTTCACATCTTCCGGTTTTATCTTTGCGTTGAACATCTTCGACCATTGCTCGGCGACTTTTTTTCTCCCTTCATCGCTGTCCTCCTGGGTGGCGATGAACCCGGGACACTCGGAGCACACGATCCCGCAATAGGCGATCATCTTCTGCATCGGTTTTTCTCCTTCCAAGATGTCTCCTTCTAGATCAGTTCAAGCTGATGACCACACTGATCCGGGAAAAACTGACCGCCCATCAGAGCTATCCGCCGGTGCCCCAGAAAATCGCGGCCAGCAGCGTCAGGAGCACCATCTGGATGACCCAGCCGATGACGCAGACGGCCACGGCCCGCCAAGTGCTGGTATAATCCAGGGCCTGCTTAACGGCCAGGACCATGGCCATCAACATCCACACCGAAGCCACGAAGCCGACGATCTGCCCCAGAGCAGGTATAACGCCCAGCAGGCGAATGATCCCCGGAGAGCTGGAAAAGCCGATGGTGCGCAACAGTTCCTGGTGACTTGCCCTGGTCTGTGGCTCGGGGAGAAGTTTTGTGCCGATGAAGTAGGTCAGAAAAGCCCATATATACCATCCCACAAGGGCGAAGATAGTGCCCACGATAATCCCCACAAAACCACCCTGGTAGATCATTCCAATGCCGGCGGCGATCCCGGAGAGAATCACCACCAGCATGGCCTGCCCCATGGCGCTCCGATCGGCCTCTACCTCCTCATACAGGGATACATCGAGCTTGGCGGCTCGAACGATGCGATTGGTAAAATCAGCCAATTGTTCAACTCCTTTATGACCCTGTGAACATTTCCTAATATCATCCCACGCTGAAAACACGATAACGATCCTGCCACTGACCAGCGTTTCAGCCAGGGGGCTGAGCAAGTTAAACAGACAGATTTTCACTCGACCAGACGGGCATTACCCACCAGTCAGCTCCAGCCGACAAAGTCACAGAAGACACTGTTCCCTAACAAACCCATGGACTTGTCAGCGGAGCTAAAAGCAAGGTAATCTCATATGTCGGAGGTTAAGCCAGCTCATGATGGATGGGCTTTTTCCTCGTCAATCGAGGATGGAGGAGACAATTTTTCGGCGAGTCGGGCGGCCAGGGGCAAGGAAGGAGTTCCCCGAGCAGCTGATACCCTTGCCGGGCAGAAATGCCACTTCAACTTGCGAGGTAAAAGCAAAATTAAAGTATAGTTTGATGACACCTATGTCAAGAAAAAAACGCTACATCTGGTATTTTTCTTAAAAAAAGCTACATTCTCTTGTATAATCATAAGTTACACAATTGCCCCTGCGGCCTAAAAACCACTTGACTCTGTGGATGATAGATGTTACTATAACTTCTCTACCATAACTGCATGATTTTTAAAGAAAAACCTTTAGAGAACATCTTTTTTTGAGAAAGGAGATTTCAGAATGTCCCCAGGAAAAACCGTTCCGGAGGGCAAAAATCTTCACATTGGCATCGATGTGGGGTCGGTAAGCGTCAAAGTGGTCCTCCTGGACATCAAACAGAATATCCTGGAAAACCATTACGTCCGCAGCAAGGGCCAGCCTATCGAGACGGTTCTTCGGACGCTCAAGGAAATTCAGGGCCGCTATTCTCTGGACAAAGTGGCCAAGCTGGCCATCACCGGCTCGGGAGGCAGCCTGGTAGCTCGGCTTTTGGGCGGGACTTTTGTTAACGAGATCATAGCCCAGACAACAGCAGTGGGCCGGTTTCATCCGCAGGCCAGAACGGTCATCGAGATCGGCGGGGAGGATTCCAAGCTGATGATCATGCGGCAAGATCCCCAGCGAGACACGCTGATCCTCGAGGATTTCTCCATGAATACAATGTGTGCCGCCGGCACCGGATCATTTTTAGACCAGCAGGCCAGCCGATTGGGGCTGACCATCGAGGAGTTCGCCCTTCTGTCTCTGAAATCGGAGTCGCCCCCGCGCATGGCCGGCCGGTGCAGCGTGTTCGCCAAATCGGACATGATCCACCTTCAGCAGATCGGCACCCCGGATTTCGACATCGTCGCCGGGCTCTGCTACGCCATGACCAGAAGCTTCAAGAGCAACATCGGCCGTGGCAAGACCTTCATCAAACCCATCATTTTCCAGGGTGGGGTGGCAGCAAACCCGGGGCTGGTACGTGCTTTCGAGGACATCCTCGGCCTGGAATCTGGAGAGATGATCATCCCCAAATACTATGCCTTCATGGGGGCCCTTGGCGCCATCTTCATGGTCATGGAGCAGGATTTCGAGGGAAATGGTTTCCGTGGTCTGGAGGACATGGAAGCCAGTCTGAAGACCCGTCCAGCACCGGTCCAGGGGCTGAAGACTCTCCAAATAGATTACGAGGTGGAGAACGAGAAAATCGCCACCAAGCCGGTGGCCCTGGACCCCGGAGAAGAGCTTATCGACGTCTATCTGGGAGTTGATGTGGGCTCCCTGAGCACCAACGTGGTGGCTATCGATCGAGACCGGCGGGTCCTGGCCCGGCGCTATCTGCGCACGGCGAGTCGCCCCATCAAGGCCGTTCGCCGGGGACTGCTGGAAGTCGAGGAGGAGATCGGAGATCGGGTAAGGGTTTGCGGCGTGGGAACCACCGGCTCCGGCCGCTATCTCACGGGAGACTTCGTGGGCGCGGATGTGGTCCGCAACGAGATCACCGCGCAGGCCACTGCAGCCATCGACATCGACCCCACGGTGGACACGGTCTTCGAGATCGGCGGACAGGACTCCAAATACATCAGCATCGATAACGGGGCCGTGGTGGATTTCGAGATGAATAAAGTGTGCGCCGCCGGAACGGGCTCTTTTTTGGAGGAACAGGCCGAGAAACTGGATATCAACATCGTGGAGGAATTCGGGAAACTGGCCCTGTCTTCCAAAAATCCCGGAAATTTCGGCGATCGCTGTACGGTCTTTATGGAATCTGATCTGGTCTCCCACCAGCAGCAGGGCATGCCCCAAGAAGACCTGGTGGCCGGCCTGGCCTATTCCATCGTATACAACTACCTGAACAAGGTGGTGGAAGACCGCCGGGTGGGCGACAACATCTTCTTCCAGGGGGGGACGGCCTGGAACCAGGGGGTGGTGGCCGCTTTCGAGAAGGTCACCGGCAAGAAGATCACCGTTCCGCCTCACCACGATGTCACCGGGGCCATCGGAGCGGCCATCCTGGCCATGGAGAACGACCGGGGGCAGGGAACCAACTTCAAGGGCTTCGACCTGCGCCAGAGAACACACAAATCCTCTTCTTTCACCTGCAAGGGCTGCGAGAACCAATGTGAGATTCGCAAGATCACCTTTGGGGGGGATAAACCCCTGTTCTACGGGGCCCGCTGTGAAAAATGGGAGGTTGACGATAAGAGGAAACAGCGCGGCGAAAACCTGCCAGAACTGTTTAAGGAGCGGGAGGAGTTTCTACTGGCCGAATATCTCCGTAACAGCAGCAAGAAAAATACCGGAGACAAGGAGAAGCAGATCGGCATCCCCCGCGTTCTCTACTTCTACGAGCTGCTTCCTTTCTGGAGCGCCTTTTTCGACCGGCTGGGGTTTGAGGTGGTCCTGTCGGATGTGACCAACCCGCAGCTGATCTATCGCTCTGTGGAGAGCGTGGTGGCCGAGACCTGTTTTCCCATCAAGGTGGTCCACGGCCACGTCCCGAATCTGATTGACAAGGGGGTCAGACGGATCTTTCTACCCAGCATCATCAACATGCCCAGATCCCATCCCGACCACACAGAGAACTACCTCTGTCCACTGTCCCAGGCCATTCCCTACATCATCAAATCGGCCATCTCTTTTAAAGAGAAAAAGGTCGAGCTTCTGGAGCCTTATTTTCACTTCCAGCATGACCATCGGCGCCTATTGCGGGAGATGTGCCGCTTCGGCCAGAGCCTGGGCAAATCGGAAAAGGCCGTTGGGGAAGCTTTCGCCGCTGCCGAAAAGGCTCAGGCGACCTTCGAGGATAAGTGCCAGCAGCGGGGCCGGGAAATCCTGGCCAGATTGAGCGACTACCGGCGGGTGGTGGTGGTGCTCAGCCGATCCTATAATGGCTGCGACCCGGGGCTGAACCTGGGTCTGCCCAAAAAGCTCCACGACATGGGCGTCCTGGCCATCCCCATGGATTTTCTGTCTTTGGAGAGCGATGAGATTTTGCCCGGACTGGCCTCTATGTTCTGGAAAAGCGGACAGCGCATCTTAGCCGCCGGCGAGATGATCAAGAGCATCCCCCAACTGCACGGTATTTTCATCACCAACTTCAAGTGCGGCCCTGATTCCTTCATCTCTCATTTTCTGCACCAGCGGATGGCCGGAGAACCGTATCTGCAATTAGAGGTAGATGAGCACAGCGCCGATGCTGGAGTGATCACCCGGTGCGAGGCTTTCTTCGACAGTCTGGAGCGCAAGCCGGCCATTCCCCGCAAGCAGACGGAGACTGTCCTGAATCCCAAACTTAAAGACCTTCACTCAGGGGAGCAAGAGTTACATGCCAGAACCGAATAACAACCGACTGGATCGGACCATCTACATTCCGCAGATGGCCGATCACGCCTTTGCCGTCGGGGCTGCCCTGCGAGCGTGCGGCTTTGACGCAGAGGTGCTGCCGGAGTCAGACGAGGAGACGCTCCGCTGGGCCAAGAAACACTCCTCGGGAAAAGAATGCTTCCCCTTCATCGCCACCTCCGGCGACATCATCAAGAAGACCCAATCGCCCGATTTCGTCCCCGAGCGCGCCGCTTTTTTCATACCCACTGCTCATGGACCATGCCGGTTCGGGCAATATTGCCAGCTCCAGCGTATCACTCTAGACAGGCTGGGCTTGCCCCAGACCATGATCCTCTCCCTCGACTCGAGAGACTCCTATAGCAGCATCAAAGGGCTGAACATGAACTTCCAGATCCGCGGCTGGCTGGGCATGGTGGCCACCGATATTCTGAAAAAGCTGGCCCGGGAGACTCGCCCGTATGAGCTGATCCCCGGCCAGACAGACAGGGTTTACGGAGAATGTCTGAGCCTGATCTCCCAGGCCATCGAGGGAAGGATGACGGCCATCTGGAAGACCATGCGGGTTATCCGGCGCAAGTTCGCCGAGATCGCCATCGACCGGCGAGTCAGAAAGCCGATCATCGGCATCGTCGGAGAGATCTACATACGCTCTAACAGGTTTTGCAGCAACAAGTTGGTTCGTAAAATAGAGAGCTTGGGGGGCGAGGCCTGGGTGGCGCCGATCAGCGAGTGGATCTTCTACACGAACTATATGTACCTGGCTCACAGCCGCGACCGGGGCCAGCGTATCGATGCGCTTAAGGCTCGTCTCAAGAACGGGGCTCAGAAGTGGATGGAGCATATGCTGGCC
>CBDUWG010000058.1:0-8268 GCA_965370845.1 uncultured bacterium | reverse complement strand
GACGGGTTTGGAAAAAACAATGCCCAATACCTCATCGAGGATCTGACTGAGCGGATGGGAACCGGCGAAACCGGCACGCATATCGACAGCATGCGAGCAGCCATCCGCCAGTGGTTGGATGACAAGGGTTTGAGCGACGTCTTCTTCGAGCACACCTTCATCGACAGCACCTCGGATCCAGATTTCTTCTCCATCGTCGAGGAAGAGATCGAATGCTGCCAGGACGTTATCCTACTTCTGGGATTCTGGCAGCATCTTCCTTCTCCCTGGGGTTACTGGAGACGTATTGGTGGTCACTATGTGACCTGTGCCGGGGTCAACTCCGACAGCATGCTGATCATGTTCAGCGATCCGGATTTTGATCAGCAGGCGATAAATTATCCTGCTGATACCAAGTGGCACAACAACGCCGCCCTGATCTCTCACGACATATATGATGTGGCTCAGTCGCCCAGTCCGGTTTGCTACTGGGGGCTCCCCGGATATCCGCAGGAGGTGGCGCTCAGGCATTCTTTTGAGAACTGTCCCGACCACCTGATAGGTTATCAAGAATATCCGAGCCCAGCGGAATTCGTCTACACCGCGATCGAGGCAGCGGTGTTCCTGTCACCTTATGCTAAGCCAGCTGCTGTACAGGATCTGCGGATCTATGCAGACGGTGGCACTGTGGGGGTCAATGACATCAGGCTGGTCTGGTCGCCGGTGACCAGGGACACCGCGGGCTGCCCGGCGTTTCCCGACCACTATGTGATTTATCGCGACACCGATCCCTCCTTTATACCCGGACCGACCAAGGTGCTGACCACCACCACGAACGTCACCTACAAGGACATCGGCGCTGCGGGCAATACCGCGACCAATTATTTCTACTATGTTAACGCACATGTGGGACCCTTCGAGTCGGACAATAACAAGTGTGTGGGAGAGTTCGACAAGAGTCTGTCCGCTATGAAAAAAGGCGTGAAGGGAAGCTCAGAGATCAAGCGTCGGTAAGCTCACCAGAACCGACTACAAAAAGCCGTCGAGACCTTGAGGTCTCGGCGGCTTTTTGCTATTTTATGTTCTTGATCTCAAGCCTTTTTAATTTGTTGGGGATGTTACGTGATGATAGTTCTGAGCACAAAACAACATCTTCTTGAATTTCTCTAAGAGGGCTCTGCGTCCCCATCACAAAAAGGCCCTCCCTAAACTAGAGCGAGCCTCTAACCTCCTGGCCTGCTGACCACCGACCTATTTCTCCTCACTCTCATTTACCATCTCGACATCAAACTCCCCAACCGTATTTGAGTCGGCAGACTTTCTTCCCATGGAATCGACTGCTTTCACCACATAGTAATGGTTCACACCTGGATCGTTCACGGCTGCGGTGAGATCATCATAGGAGGTCTCGGTGGAGCTCCCGATGGAATCCTCAGGATCAGGAGAGAAGTCCGGAGCGGCTTGGCGATAGATGTCATAGTGGTCCACGACAAGTGGTTCGCCCTCCTCACTCATGGTGACTGCCGACCAGCTCAAATTAATGGAGCTATCCGCCAATGTTGCCATCAGATCCGAGATGGCCGCTGGGGGGGCTGTGTTGTCGATACCAAAGCTCGAATCAGAGCTATCTGCATCGTGCTGTCCGGTGGTATCAGTGGCTGTGACACGTACAAGATAGTTTGAACCATCGCTCAGGTTGGAAATGTCCCACAGATAAGTGCCATCATTAGCTTGATTTGAATCTATTACTGACCAGGAAGCACCGTTATTATCGCTATAGTCCAAGGATAGTGACAAAAGAGCCGTCTCCCCAGGATCGGGATCACTAGCTGTCCAGGTGATGGTCGAAGAGTCGCTTAGCGTTTCGCCTCCGTTAGGAAACGTAACTGTTACCTCTGGCTCGTCGGGATTGTCAATAGAAAAAACCGCATCTGAGGTGTCCGAATCAGACCGCCCGGTGGTATCGGTGATGGTGATGCGCACCAGATAGTCTGAACCATCGCTCAAACCAGAGACGTCCCATGAATAGGTACCATCGTTATCCTGATTAACGTCGATAGCAGACCAGGAGGAGCCACCATTATCACTGTAATCCAGGTCAGCCATTAACAGGGCCGTCTCTCCAGGATTGGGATCTGTAGCTGTCCAGGTGATGGTGGTTGAGCCGCTCAGTGTCTCACCACCATTTGGGTACGTAACGGTGACCTCCGGTGGATCGGGGTTGTTCACGAAAAAGGTCACACTATCATGCCCCATGGCACTCGCCCAATATCCACCCAGGCCGCTTTGATGAAAGCTCTCCTCCGTGAGGATAAACTGGACATTATAGTCCCATGTTGGCAATACGACCTGGCCGGGATAGTCTCTGCCAGGCTCCCACTCCGCGTAGAGTCCTACGGCACTTGGGGTGATAGATGAGTCATAGGCCGCATTGCTCGCCAAAGCCCGCACGATATGGTTGGTGATGGGTGAGTCATTAGGTTCGGGGTCCCGCAAGTTGATCACCATATTCCACAACACGTGAAAACTGCTTTCTAAGGCAAAATCCTTCCTCGCCTGGCCGTATTCATCGGTGGCGAAGTAGTCGAACAGTAAATATCCCTCAAAGATGTAGGTCGAATCGTCTTTGTGGGCCTCATAATCGGCATCGTTGCTATTCCCGGGATTGGGCTCTTTGCGCCACCATCGACCCTCGTATCCGATATACTCATTGGACATATCATCGCCAGCCTCTCCCCAGTCCCCTTCGGGCTTCCCCACCAGCTTCATCTGATAGGCGAAATTGGGTTTGAGGCCGAAACCCGTCAGCTGACCCTCGAACGTGGTCCCGGTTGTGTCAAAGGCCAGCGCCACCCGCGGCCGATCGTACGTGAAGCTGTCCTGATAGGTTTGTGCATACAGATGATCAGCGATGTCCTTCCACCGATAATCCGTATCCGGCCAGGTGGTTACATCGCCAACGGGGTCAAGGTAGAGGATGCTCTGGCCAATCTCGCCCACCCTGGCGATCCGGCAAGCCAAATCATTAGTAAAGCTGGGAACCGTCGTTGTTATCGGCCCACCGGTTGTCGTCTCCACCACTCGATCCGGCAGATAGCTCCCGGACCAGGTGTCATACCAATCAAAAGCCCATTGGCCAGCCGCGAGCCCGGTGATGGTCAGTGACACGCCCGCGTTCACCTCACCTGGTGAGGTATCCTGGACCCACAGATAGCCCAGATTGCTCCCCTTCATGCCCCACGCCTTAAACTCTGAGCCTATGGACAGCGTGGCAGGACCCAGACCCAGCTGGTCAAAGGGGACCCCGGAGGCAAAATCAACCAGATAGCCCCCGTGATCATACATCTCCGGGGTCAAATCCTCCCAATCTCCACCATCATTCCAATCCAACGGTGTTATGGCTCCGCCAGCTGCAAAGCCCGCCCAGATGCCATCATGAAAATGCTTGGTGGTCTGTGCCGTTCCCCACACGGCCCCAAACTCACCGATGAAATTGGGCTTGACATAGTTATTCCACATCGTCCGCGTCCGGCTGGCAATTGTGTTGGAAACCCCCACACCATCCTGGTACACATGCGCCTGGGGCAGATCCGTCACCCCAAAACCCACCGGCCAGTTCCACACACTACCACCTGCCGACTTCGATGCTGTGGTCGGGTGACCAAAGGGATCATTGTCCTTGAAATACGCATTAATTTTA
The DNA here is from genome assembly GCA_965370845.1 of uncultured bacterium. GTDB lineage: Bacteria > SM23-81 > SM23-81 > SM23-81 > SM23-81 > DAOVRJ01. The sequence goes on along the minus strand of CBDUWG010000058.1, from coordinate 4,589 downwards.
CTATGCCATGGGTCGGTCACCGTATCGTTATTCCAAGAGTTCGTCGTCCCATCGATCTCACAGATGGTCGGCCACAGACCGATCGCCCGGGAATACCCCCACCGGGCGATGATGTACCGATACAGCTTCTGTTGATAGACCCAGGATGTGGAATCGGTCATAAAACCCGTCGCCGTGCTCAGATCATGAAAGGGGTTATAATCATCAAAATATTTCCTGTCCCAGGGATGGCCAGCCCCCCGGAGCTCATCGTGGTTCCAGATGGTCAGCAGCAGATAGACATTGTGCTGCTCACAGCTGTCCACAACAGCATCCACATTCGCCGCCCGGACCATATCGTATTGATCATATCCGGTGCTCAGCGTCACCAGCATATTATCCCAGCTGGGCATCCAGTAATGCAGGATGTTCATCCCGTGCTCGTGCATGTCACTAAATATCGTCGGCACCGCTCCCAGATCCCAACAGCGACACTGGCCTACACCATAGAACGAGATGCCATCATCGTGACATAGAAAATGAGGGTCTACTGCTGAGACCCGCAGCCACCCATGATGAGGCGAGGCCTCGCAATTGAGATTTCCTGCACTACTGCTGTCTTGCCCCGTACTGTCTTGGGCATGAACCGTATAGCTCCACGTCCCAGTATCGTTTGCTGCAAATCTTATTTTCCAATCGGCCCCATCCCAGAACCCATTGACAGACCAGTTCTCTGAACCGGGGGAGGTAAACACCGCCCATATGTCAATCTCGCCCGGATCAAAGGGATTCGTATAACTGGCTGTCAAGTCCACCGCCAACTCCAACCGCTCATAACGTCCCACTGGATCCGGGCTGACGGTGACACTGTTGATGCTCGGTTGCGCAAACAAACTTGAGCCGCTCAAGTAGACAGATGAAAAGGTAATTAATACGAGACTTGTACAGCCACGCAGCCAAGGCGTCCAATTTCTATTAATCAGCATAAGACTGCTCCTGATGGATGATTTGAAAAGAAAGAACCACCAGATTCGCAGACCCTTCGTCCGCATACGGCACTTAACTGGTCTTCTCTGACCTGTCTGGTGGCCATTCCAATGTTTTATTCGATTAAGTTTTTATTCCCCAGTCGCTTCACGTATAATATGTGGCGTGATAAAGATAACCGTTTCCGTTTCCTTCACTTCCTTGTCCGTTCTACTAAACAAGTATCCTAATATTGGAATGTCTCCCAGAAAAGGCACTTTCTTTTGAATCAACTTCTCCGTGGTCAGAAGAAGACCCCCGATGACGATTGTCTCGCCGTCTTTAACCCTTACCTGCGTGGTCACCGCCCGTTTGCTCACCACCGGCAGGCCTGTGGCGCCCTCGCCGATGACATCGCTCACTTCAGGCGCTATCTCAACGGTAATTTCACCGTCATCAGAAACGTATGGCACGATGCTAAGGGAGACCCCGACTTGAATTCTTTCCAACTGTCCATAACTATACTGTGATATCCCCGTCACGATCACATAGTATTCTTCCCTTCCCGCATAAATGGTCGCCTTTTGCCCTTCTAACGTGGCAACCCTGGGGTTGGCCCGTACTTTGACCTCACCATTTTGTATCAAGGCCTTTAGAGAAACCTCATATTCACCCAGCCATTCCTTATATCTGTCCGGTTTCTTATACCATATGCTGAAAGTGCTATCCAAAAGATCACCGACAGGAATAGTTAACGAGAGCCCGCGCCCATCTTTGGCACCTGTCCAGCTTGCCTCCAACCCCAGACTCTTCCTCGCTTCTTCAGAGAACTCCGTTACCAGAGCCTCGATCATGACCTGCCGGGGAGGAACATCAATTTTCGCCAGCGCCTGCTTTATCCTTTCTATCATCTCTGGAGATGCACTAATCACGACCACGTTGCTCTGGGCATCCACTTTGATAAAAGGTTGGTAGAATGAGGAAAGCAATATCGGCACACTCGTTGCCTTTATATAATTGGGAACAACGCGCTCTACGGTGCTCAAAAGGGAAAATGATGGGCTGTCCGGCGATGCCAGACCCACCAAATAGTAACCATCCATTTGGGCGAAGGTAAAACCCAGAGGAGCAAGCAATTGATAGAGCGCTTGCTCCAATGGCACCTCTGCAAATTCCGCGGTCACATAATAACCCTGAACCATCGGGCCGGGCACGATGTTCACACCTGTTTGGGCGGCGATATCCATCAATGCCTCGCGAATTTCGGTCTCATAATATATGTTCGATACCAAAGGTCCCGGATTGTGATCAGAAGCCGAAACTTGCCAGGCGGCCTCATTCTGAACGGGCTCATTTTCTGCTTCCGTCTTGACCAGCTCCGCAGAAACACCCTCGGCAGAACCAAGTATTTCTTCCTTCTGCAGGGGTGAATCGATCTTTACAACCTGAATCTGAGCTGTATTCGGGGGGGTCTGCGGCGGGTTTATCGGCGGCTGGCCGGCTGGGGGTGGGCTGATCAAGGCACAGGAGACGAGCAACAATGTGGTTAAAGGAAGCGAAATGAACACGTATATCAAGCGCTTTCCCTGCATCATTACCTCCTCGATTTCTAAAGGCGTAATATAAAAGTGGGTTATTCTTTTAGCAATACACTTTTCTTAATGTACAGGGGCGGTGATAGAAGAAAGAATCACCAGGTGACAGTTAACTTAGCGATTCGCTCCTTTGTCCTCTCATGAGATGCCGGTCAGAAAAGTCTGATAGTTTTTACACCTTTATTTTATCAGAAAACCCCTTTTTTGTCAAGGCTTTTTTTAATTTTTTTTAAAGAGTCAAGTCTTTGTAATTTATCGAAAAAGCTAGTGTGGTAATTCTCAATCTGCCGTGAAGTTCACTTTTGATTTGAATGACTACCAGATATATAGGGCAAAGAATGTCAATCCGTTGGATAGCATTCTTAATGGCGGGGGTCCTTAAAAGCCGAAATTCTGGCGAGCGGCGGATTTTGGCTTTTTAGAGTGGTGGCCCTGCCTTGTAAAAGAAATGTTTTCTGAAATCTACACAACTCAAGCCCATGCCTGAGCGTCCAAAACATGTGAAGGGTCCCTGATCCCTCTCATTTCCCATTGACTTTCCCCCCGTCAATCCCTATAGTTAAAACAGAACTCTCTCAAAATCAGCGCTGAGGAGAATCTCTTGTTGCCAGCAGATCAAAATGTCGCTGCTCAGGAAGCCCTCGATCGGATCGTCGGGCGGCTGAGCAAATTAGGCGCTTACCGCAAACGGGTCAGGTTGGCCTCCGGCCTGGGGATGTTGTTGGGCGCCTTGCTGGCCGCGGCAATCATCTGTCTGTGTCTGGACATTCTGTTCTTTCTGTCCGCTCCGGCCCGGCAGATTTTGCTGATCATCTGCGCCCTGGGGATGCTCTTTATACTGATGGGTTTCATCCTGCTGCCCCTGATCATAAGCACCTCACGGGTGAAGCTGGCCCGCCTGGCCGATGCACATTATCCTCAACTGCGCAATGGGCTTGTAACAGCCGTTCAGCTCTGGCGTATCCGCAAGAAGAACATCGAGGGTTACTCCAAACAGTTCATAGACGCCGCGGTGATGGCCGTGGAGCGCCGCTCGCGGGATCTGGACCTGCGGGTGGTGGTGGACAGGTCCGGGATGAAGAAGATCCTCCGCCTGGGGGCCGGCTTGCTGGGCCTGGCAGCAATACTCTTCCTGCTTTTGCCCACGCCCCTGCGTACTTCGGCCCATAGGCTGAGCCATCCGCGGACGACTTTCCAGCGTCCCCCCAGGACACAGCTTGTGGTCACTCCCGGCGACACACAGGTGGCTCGCCACTCGGACGTGTTGGTGCGCGCACAGATCCAGGGAAAGATCCCCGAAGAAGTGCGCATTGCCTGGAAGGAGGGAGAGGCCCGCTGGCGGGAAGAGGAGTGCCAACGCAAAGAGGGACGGGAGTTTGGACACGTTTTCGCCGACCTGAAGAGGAACATCCTCTACCGGGTCGCCGCCGGGGATGCCCAAAGCGCGCAGTACCAGATCACCGTCATCGATCGCCCGCGGGTGATAAAGCTGCGTCTGCGTTATGAGTATCCGGCATATACCCGCCAGGAGTCCCGGGTTATCGAGGAGGATGGTAACATCTCCGCTGTGCTGGGCACTGTGGTAAGTTTGGAGGTGGAGGCCAACAGGGCTCTGGCCGAGGCATGGCTGTCCCTTGACGAGGATGGAAAGCTGGATTTGAGCATGAGCGGGCGCAGGGCAGAGGGCCGGATCGTGGTGAACAAGTCCGCGACCTATGCCATCCATCTGATGGATGAGATCGGCAACGCGAACCAGAACCCCATTCGGTACCGCATCGAGGCGGTGGCGGATGAGTCGCCTATGGTACAGATAACCTTTCCGGCCGAGAACGTGGACATGGGCGAGGAGATGAAGCTGCCCCTATCCTTCGTGGCCCAGGACGACTTCGGTGTCTCCCGGGCGGTTCTGGTGCACCGGACAATCCGCGAGGGGGAGGAGTTTGCTGAACAGCAAACGGCACTGGCCCTTCCGGGGCGTGACATGACCCGGGCAGAGATCGACTATCTGTGGGACCTGGCGTCCCTGGACCTGATCCCCGAGGATCTGGT
>CBDUWG010000057.1:0-8325 GCA_965370845.1 uncultured bacterium | reverse complement strand
GTTCAGTATCCCCATCAAGAACTGGCTTCGCGGCCAGCTGCGGCCTATGATGACCGATCTGCTGGCCGAGAGCCGGCTGAGAAGCCAGGGTTTTTTTAACGTTGCCTATGTCTCCCGTCTGGTGGATGAGCATCTGCGGGGTGTGGAGAATCACAGCCACAAGCTATGGGCATTGATGGTGTTTGAAAGTTGGTATCAAGCCTACATGAAGAACAGCGGATGAGAGGTATGGGGAGATGATCAGCCGTCACAAAGCGGCCGGCCGATTGCTGCAGGTCTACTGGCATTACGCTGTAGCTCGGCGAAGCCGGTGCTCTTACCCACCGTATCGCCTGTGGGTGGAGCCCACCAGCCAGTGCAATCTCAAGTGTCCCATGTGTCCCAACAAATCCTTGGATAAAAGCCATTTGGGGATGATGGACCAGGGTCTTTTTCAGAAGATCATCGACGAAGCGGCCCCTTACATCCACGACATGAACATCCATCACCGGGGCGAGTCCCTGCTGCATCCTGATCTTTTCGATATGATCGCTTATGCCAGCGAGCGGGGGATTATGGTTAAGCTGCATACCAATGCGACCCTTCTGGATGAGAAGAAGAGCGCGCAGATGCTGCGGTCAGGCTTAGCCCTGGTCTCCTTTTCCTTTGATGGTTTCGATGCCCAGACCTACGAGAGGTATCGGAAAGGAGCCTCTTTCCACGAGACCGTGGAGAACATACTCAATTTTCTGAGAATGAAAAAAGAGTTGGCATCCCAAAAGCCCCTTGTTATCCTGGAGATGATGGATCTATCCAGTGTGGACCGACGATTTAGCCTGCACGGCAAAGAGGATTTTTTAAGCAAATTTAAAGATCTGCCCCTGGATCGATTTTTACTGAAGCAGCCGCACAATTTTGGTGGAAACGTGCGCTTGTCTCCCGCTGGAGATCCCTCTCTACGGCCACTGACTCCCTGCACGATCCTGTGGCATTCGCTGGTGGTGCTGTGGAATGGAGATGTGGTTCCCTGTCCCCAGGATTTTTTCGGGGAGCTGGTCATGGGAAATGTTCGGGACACAACCCTGAAGGACATTTTTAACACCCAAAAACTCATAGACTTGCGCAATAAAATGCTGTCCAGACAGGTGGATAACTCAACACCCTGTGCCCGTTGTGATTTCATCGGGCGTCCTACCATTTTGGGGATTCCGGTGCAGAGCCTGAGATATTTGCGGAAGTGAAAGCTTGTTTTCAGAGGGCCAAACATGAAGAGCCGTTCTTTCAAGGTGCTGTTGGCTGTGCCACCAGGCGGATATATGGCCCAGAGATGGTCCCGGGGGCAGCTAATGCCTGCTTTGGGTCTCTCCTATTTGGCAGCGGTGCTGGAACGGGAGGGAGTGGATGTCCAGTTGCTTCCCTGCCACGTCCTGGGGCTTTCCTGGGAGAGGATTGGTCGGCGGATTGCCGAGGCAAAGCCGGACATGGTGGGTATCACCACCACCACGGAGAACAGATTTATCAGCTTTCGCCTGGCCGAGATCATCAAGGAGGCCTATCCCCCCGCGTGGGTGGTCCTGGGTGGGCCGCATATGAGCACCACTGCCCGGGATACTCTGACCCGCGTAAAGGCCGTGGTTGGGGTGGTCATGGGGGAGGGGGAGAACACTATCACAGAGCTGGTCAGAGCCCTGCAGAATGGGGGGGGCCTGGAGAAGGTGCTGGGCCTTGCTTACCGGGACGGCGAGAATGTTGTGGTGAATTCCTCGCGGCCGCTCATTGCAGATCTGAACCTTCTGCCTATGCCTGCCAGGCATCTGGAGCCCTGGGATCTGTATAACTGTTACCTGCAGGTTCCCGGCGAGGGAGAGCTGCCGGCGGCCAACATGATGACCAGTCGCGGCTGTCCCTTTTCCTGCAATTTCTGCGCCACGCCCATCAATTGGGGCCGACGGGTGCGCGGACTCTCTCCGGAAAATGTCCTGCGAGAGATAGAACATCTGGTCCAGCGGTACGAGGCCAGGGTAATTTGGTTTTATGACCACACCTTTAATTACGATCCGCAGAGACTGGTTCGAATATGTGATCTGATCGTGGAGAGATGTCTGGACATCAGATGGTACTGTGAAGTTCGTGTGGATTTGCTGGATAAAGCCTCTTTAGAGAAAATGGTCCGCTCCGGCTGTTATTATGTGGGTTTTGGTGTGGAGACGGCCACGGAGAGAATCAGTCGAGAGATCATCGGAAAAAAGGCCACCTTAGAACAGGGCCTTGAGGTAATTGATTGGTGTCGTGAGTTTGGGATAATCGCCAACCCCTTCTTCATATTCAGCCATCCCACGGAGACCTGGTCCGAGGCGCAGCAGACCATGGAAGTTATCGAGGCCATAAAAGATCGATGTGAAGTGAGCGCCGCCATCCTGCATGTGTATCCCGGAACTCCTCTGGAGCAGAGAGCCAGAAGGGAGGGCCAGCTTCCCCGGGATTTTTCCTGGTCCTCCAGGAACTTCGCCCGAGTTGTGATCATACCGGCTGCCCAGGGTCACGTGCCCCTTTACTTAGACAAGCTGACCTGGTCCCAGGTCTGCGAGCTGATGTTTCGATTCTCCCTGTCCACCAAGAGAATATCGCTTGTCAAGAAGATCCCTCAAGTTTTAAAAGCCATCCACTCGCCTGCCGATGTGTGGAGATATCTGGTTATGTTGAGCGTTTTTCTTCGTTTAAAATGGTCTCGGATTTTCGGCCGGACCGGAAAAAGCTCTGACCGACGACCCACCGCCAAGCTACGGGTGACGGTTCAATGAGGGTGCTGATAACCGGTGGCACGGGATTTGCTGGTAGTCATCTCTGCCGGAAGTTGATTTCCACTGGTGATGAGGTGCGCGCTCTGGTTCGCGATCCTGGTCGGGCAGACCAGCTTCTCCGCTGGGGTGTGGAGCTTATCCAGGGAGATCTCCGGGATGCCAGGTCCCTGAAGCGTGCCATGGCGGGTGTTGATGTGGTGTACCATCTGGCCGCCGTCTTTCGGCGGGGTGATCTGTCGCCCAAGCAGATGTGGCAGATAAACGCCGACGGCACCAGGAACATCCTCCATGAGGCAGAGAGAGCCGGCGTCCGGCGTTTCGTCCACTGCAGTACCGTGGGGGTCCACGGTGAGATCAAAGGCGGTCCGGCCAATGAGGAATCTCCATACTGTCCCGGCGATGCCTATCAGGAATCAAAGGTGAAGGGTGAGCGGATAGCCCTCTCTTACATGGCTGATAAGCGCCTGCCCATGGTGGTGTTCCGACCGGGTGGCATCTATGGTCCCGCTGATCTGAGATTTCTGAAGCTTTTCAAAGCTATTAAGAAACACAGGTTCGTGATGCTTGGCTCCGGACAGGTGTTGTATCAGTTGATTTACATAGATGACCTCATCGATGGAATTTTGTCCTGTGGCACGAGAGATAAGGCCCTGGGGAGGGTATACATTCTGACGGGTGAGAAACCTGTCACCTTGAACCATCTGGTGAAGGTCATCGCCGCCGTTTTAGGCGTTTCCATCCCCCGGCTGCGGGTTCCCGTTGCTCCGGTTTACCTGGCCAGTGCTCTTTGTGAGTTTCTCTGCAGGCCACTGGGCATCAACCCCCCACTTCACAGAAGGAGGATCGATTTTTTCAGCAAGTCGAGGTCCTTCGATATCTCCAGGGCTCAAAGGGAACTGGGCTTTCAGCCCAAGACGGATCTGAAGACCGGAATGAAACTCACCGCCGAGTGGTATCGAGAGCGAGGTTATCTGTAAATCCAGACAAGCTATGGAATGGAACTCGTTTAGTGAATAGCTGATAGCCTGTAAACAGATTAAAGGGTCATTATCATCGATAGACAGGTTTGCAGATTCTGAGCGTCTGCTTGAATTGTGGTTGGAGGTGTTTATTATATGAAAATTCTGGGGATAACTGATGGTATGACAGGTGGTGCTGCCTTGATTGAAGACGGCAAGATGCTATGTGCAATTCATGAAGAGCGTCTGAACAGAAAAAAAATGGCCATGGGTTTTCCGAGCCAGTCTATTTCAAAAGTACTCGCCCTCACCGGCACACGGGTCGATCAAATAGATTGCGTGGCTATAGCGACGGTGAATGAACACTTGAGGAAAGAATCGATAGCATGGGATGGATGGTTCAAAGAAGATCGCGGCATCGTCAAAGAGACCTTGCTGAAAGCAGCATCGATAGTGCCGGCGATCTTTGGGGCCAGGACCACATTTCGGCGTTTCTACTACAGGCTTAAATCTTTGTTGGGCAAAAGCAGGCATAAAGCACTTGTTGATATTCTTCGACAGGAGTATGGCATCGGGTGCCCCGTAGAATTTGTTGACCATCACTTTGCTCATGCCTGCACAGCCTATTTTAGCTGTGGTGTGAGAGATGCAACTGTCATCACGATGGATGGCGCCGGGGACAATTCCTCATCCAAAGTCTATGTGGTACAGAACGGTGATTTTCAACAAGTGTGTGATGTTGACAGCTTCGACTCCATTGGCAACTATTATGCTTATGTCACACACATATGCGGGTTTAAGGCACACAAACATGAGGGTAAAATAACCGGCCTTGCGGCCCACGGAAAGCCAATCTACGTGGATCTTTTCAACCGCTTGATTTCTTATGAGAATGGTAGAATAGTCAATAGAGGAAATGTCTTTTACTGGTCGGCTGTTAAGGCTATTAAGAAGGCTCTGCCGGAATCATTTAAGAGAGAGGATCTGGCCTGCAGCATACAGCAAGTTTTAGAGGATGTGTGCTGTCGCTATATCCAATATTGGGTCGGGCAAACAGGCATTGGCGATCTTGCTCTTGCTGGTGGCATTTTTGCAAATGTCAAACTTAATCAGCGGATACATGAGCTGGAAGAGGTTAACTCCCTTTTCATCTATCCCAGCATGGGAGATGGAGGGTTGGCTGTGGGAGCAGCTCTGGCAATGAGTGCCAGGTTATGTCCAACATTCGGCCTAAAAATTGAATCATCGAAATTAGATGACGTCTATTTTGGTCCCAGCTATAGCGAGAAGGAAATAGAGGAGGAGTTAAAAAAGGAGGAACTCAAGGCCGAACATGTGAAAGATATCGAAAAGAGAATAGCCGAGCTCCTTGCCGAAGGACACGTGGTTGCAAGATTTGACGGTTCAATGGAATATGGACCAAGGGCACTGGGGAATAGGTCGATACTATATCAACCAACAGATCCTACTGTGAATGACTGGCTCAACAAGAAATTGCAAAGGACGGAGTTTATGCCCTTTGCCCCCGTGACCCTTGAGGAACATGCCGATCGTTGCTACAAAAGAATGGATGGAGGGCGATATCCGGCGCAGTTTATGACCATTACCTTTGACTGCACAGATTGGATGAAGAAGCACTGCCCGGCAGTCGTCCATATAGATAACACGGCAAGGCCCCAGATAATTAACATAGAAACAAACCCCGGCTACTATAAAATAGTGGATGAATATCGAAAAATTACCGGTCTGCCCAGCATCATCAATACAAGCTTCAACATGCATGAAGAGCCCATTGTATGCAGTCCTCACGATGCCATTAGAGCTTTTAAGCTTGGACACCTGGATTATCTGGCAATAGGTAATTTTTTAGTTAGCAATACGAATGGATAGCGTGTCGCCGACTTTCATTAATGAAGTCGGCATTCCGCTCTGCTTTTGCAGAAAGGAACAGACCGCTGTTGATTTTTCCAGGAAAACATCGATGAGTGTTTCTGGATAGTTGAAATGCTTTTTCTTAGATCTTCCTAAACAGATGGACTCCGGCATAGATATCTGGTCAGAGCCGAGTGCTTTGCCGTCAGGTCAGCTTAGAAAATTGTCTATGTGAGGATGTTATGGGTTACAGGAGCAAAGAGCCGAAATCTTTAAGAAAAAGGTATCTACTTTTCATGTTGGCAATTGTGGCGGTTGCCACAGCATTTTACATGGACATCTTCGTATTAAAAATCTCTTTTATCGCCGAAGGCCTGCCTCAGTTTGGAGTTTCCTACGTTTTTCGATCATTCCTCATCATGCTGAGCGCTCTCTTTTTTGTGGGTGCTATATTAAGCAGGGATTTTCCCAAGCGCAAAAAACCAGGAATAACGCGACCACGGCTGGCCGATAATATGTCCAGCTGGGGTGTGCTCACACTATCTGTCAAAAGCTTTACAGAAAGGGATTTATTCCGCATAACCGTTAAGGAAGTAATTCTTTGGAGCGTGCTTTTATTTTCTGCCATGTTTGTGCTCATATTTATTATGGAGCCCAGATTGTTTCGCTGGCTGGGATCAGAGGACCGGCCCATAGAGATGCTTTCGGCGTTGTGCTCTTTCGTTGCCAGTGGCATATTTGTCTACAACTTTTTATCGTTTAAAAGATCCACTGTAAAAAGAAGGCGATTACTCTCTTTCATCTGCATTGGTTTTGCATGTTGTTTTTTTCTGATAGCCATGGAGGAGATCTCATGGTTTCAGCGAATAGCGTCCATTGAAACGCCAAAAGCACTCGGCGGAAATTTGCAAGCGGAGATGAACTTGCACAATTTTGCAACAGATTATATCGAGAACATCTATTATTTCGGGGCATTTGTTTTTTTAGTTCTCATGGCCTTTATTCGAGAAAACAGCTCCTTTTTTGAAAGACACGATTCTATCGGGTTTTTTATTCCCAGCCGCTTTGTTCTTTTCAGCAGTGCTATTTTCCTAGCGTATAATTATGATATGTGGAACCTGCTACATATTCAATTGGGGTTTTTCGTCACGCTTTTCATTCTTGCATACTACACGTACTCCTGGGGTTTTTTGCAAAGGATATCATACTTGCACATCCTGCTTTGTACATATGTAGTAACACAGTTGTTATTCATAATCCTGGGAAAGAGATTTATGAGAATTTGGGGCGTAACGGAGTACAAGGAGCTTTTTATTCCCCTGAGTTTTCTTATTTACTCTTTCGAAGTACTGCAAAAAACTATCGTACAGAGGAAATTCAGCCCAGGAGAAACTCCGGTAAATCGGTCTGTCAGCGGTTTGCTGTTGAAACCGCAGTAAACCGGCGCATCACCGAAGTTGCCCCGGGGTTTTCCAGAATCGGCGGTACGATCCACAACGATTTGGTGATGGCCACGATGATCCCGGGAACCGTGTTGATAAATAGCCATCATTGACAGGAGATCTCCCGGGTTGACAGTGTCATTCGAAGGATTGAAAAGCCCGTAAGGGACCAATATGCCGAAAATTCATGTGTTATTGGCGAATGACCACCTGGGAATAGAGGATTGTATACACGGAGTGGGACGGCTATTTTCATTATGGGCATCGAGTTTTGATAGAAATAAATTTGATATCACAATTTGTATCCTCAGGAAAAAAGACAAAATAGGAACTGAGTTTGCAAAAAGGCTTGAAGAGACAGGTGTGCATATTATATTTTGTGGCAGGGGGAAATTTGACCCGGGGACCCTGTGGGATTTTATTCACATCATAAGGAAAAAGAAAATCGATGTGATGCATTTGCAGGCTTACGGAGCTTCAACCTTTGGAAGACTCGCTGGAATTATCGAGGGCGTTCCGACAATTTTGCATGTTCATGACGATGCCAGCGATTATCCTTGGTACCAAAAGTTAGCGGATCTCATGCTTTACAGATTTACCGATACAGCGATTGCTGTGTCAGAATCTGTGAAAAAGGCCTGCGTCAGGAAAAGAAGGATTCAAGAGGACCGCATCATCGTGATGCATAACGCGGTTTCCCTGGAGAAATTCGTGATGCCCGAATCGGATGTAATGGAAAAAGAGAGAAGACGCTGGGGAATTAGTCCGGCTAACAAGGTTGTTGGCACTGTAGCCAAGCTAAGAAAAGAAAAGGGAATAAGATACTTACTCGAATCAGTCAGAAAGACGGCAGAGGTTTTCCCGGAGACCATTTTTCTAATTGTAGGTGAAGGTCCTCTGAGGGTAGAGCTAGAGTCACTCACCAGGCAGCTTAAAATTGAGAATAACGTGGTTTTTGCCGGATATTGCCAGAATATACCCTCTGTTCTCTCTCTTTTTGATATTGATGTTATGCCATCTTTGACGGAGGGTTCGCCGCTGTCGCTTTTGGAAGCAATGGCCATGGAAAAACCTGTTATTGCCACAGATGTGGGGGGGATGAGAGAAATTTTAAAGGATGGAGAAACTGGTTTACTCATTTCCCCAAGGGATTCTGAAGCCCTGGCAAAGAAGATTGTCTATTTGCTGAAAAACAAAGATAAGGCCAAGAAGCTGGGAATGCGGGCCAAAGAGGAAAGCAGAAAATACGACGTTGGCTTATATATGAGGAAG